>CAZDAO010000564.1:0-2965 GCA_964503015.1 uncultured Nocardioides sp.
GGCCGGTGTCGAGGTCGAGGACACGCCGTCCGGACCGAAGTGGAGCGTGTGAGGTGGCTGGTAACTCGAAGCGCAAGGGCGCGATCAAGAAGTCGGGCAAGGGCAACCCCACCGCCGGCTCCGGCGGCCGGGTGCGCCGCGGGCTGGAGGGCAAGGGCCCGACGCCGAAGGCGAAGGACCGGCCCTACCACAAGGCCCACAAGATGGCCGCCCGCGCCGAGAAGGAGCGCGCCAACCGCCCGAAGCGGCGCACCACCTCCGACGCCGAGTGGGCGGCCGGCCGCAACTCCGTCGTCGAGCTGCTGCAGGCCGGCGTGCCGGTCGCGGCGATCTACGTCGCCGAGGGTGCGGAGCGCGACGGCCGCATGCGTGAGGCGTTCCGGCTCGTCGCCGAACGTGGCATGACCATGCTCGAGGTGACTCGCAACGAGATGGACCGGATGACCGGCGGTGCCGTCCACCAGGGGCTGGCCGCCCGGCTGCCGGCCTACGAGTACGCCCACGCCGACGACCTGCTCGACCGGGCCGCCGACAACAAGGAGCCGGCGCTGATCGTGGCGCTGGACCAGGTCACCGACCCCCGCAACCTCGGCGCCGTCATCCGGTCGGCTGCGGGCTTCGGCGCGCACGGGGTGCTGGTCCCGGAGCGTCGTGCCGCTGGCATGACCGCCTCGGCCTGGAAGACCAGCGCGGGAGCCGCGGCGCGGCTCCCGGTCGCCCAGACGGTCAACCTGACGCGGCAGCTGAAGGCCTACCAGGACGCCGGCTGCATGGTCGTCGGCCTGGCCGCCGACGGCGACCTCACGCTTCCCGAGCTGGTCGCACCCGGAGGGCTGGCCGAGGGGCCGCTGGTCGTCGTGGTCGGCTCGGAGGGCAAGGGCCTCGGACGCCTGGTCGCCGAGACGTGCGACCATATCGTGTCGATCCCGATGGCCGCACAGCTCGAGTCCCTCAACGCCGGCGTGGCCGCCTCGGTCGCCCTCTACGCGATCTCGCAGGCCCGCCTCGGCGAGGGATGAGTCTGCCGCGCCGGTTGCTGGCCGGCGTCCTGCTCGCCGCGCTGAGCACGACGCTCGGCCTCGTCGTCGCGGTCTCGCTGTTCCTGACGAGCAGCCGGACCGTGGTCCTCGTCGGCCACGACACCGTCGTGCGCCCGACGCTGACCGGTGACGCGGTCGTGCAGACCGGCCCCCTGCTGCCGGACTTCCGGTTCCGCGACGTCGGGCCCGTGGGGGTCACCCTCGGCCTCGGCAAGACCGAGGTCGGCTCGATCGAGGAGCTCGTCGAGCGCTACGCGTTCATCGCCAGCGACCCGACCGCCCAGGTGGGCAAGGTGCAGGACGTCGTCGTCGACATGGCGGTCTCCGCCGCGCTGCGTGGACTCGGCGTCGGGCTCGTCCCGGTGGCCGTCTACCTGCTGCTGGGCAGGCACCGGCGCGGCCAGCTGTTCCGGGGGCTGCGCACCCGCCAGGGGATCCTGGCGTTCGTCCTCCTGCTGTGCCTGCCCATGCTGGTGTGGCAGCCGTGGGAGTCCGACGAGGCGACGCAGGAGGAGCAGGACGGCTGGCAGACCCTGGCCGAGCTCGTCGGGCCCGACGTCGAGCTCCCGGAGGAGACCCGCGACATCGAGGTGCGCACCGGCCCCGTCACCACCCAGACCAAGCGCCTGGTGCTCAGCGCGATCGACACCTACGACAGGAGCCGGGAGTTCTACTCCACCGCGGCCGAGGCCGCCGCCGACCTCGAGCTGCGCGAGCCGGAGGACGACGAGACGGTGGCCCTGCTGGTCAGCGACCGCCACGACAACATCGGCATGGACCGCGTCGCCCGCGCTGTCGGCGAGGCTGCCGGCGCGACCGTGGTGCTCGACGCCGGTGACGACACCTCGACCGGACAGCCGTGGGAGGCGTTCAGCCTGGACTCGCTGGCGGGGACCTTCGAGGACTGGGAGCGCCTCGGCGTCGCCGGCAACCACGACCACGGGACGTTCGTGAGCACCTACCTCGCCGACGAGGGGTGGACCATGCTCGACGGAGAGGTCGTCGACGCACCCTGGGGCGGCACGATCCTCGGGGTCGACGACCCCCGCTCCAGTGGGCTGGGCAACTGGCGCGACGAGTCCGGCCTCAGCTTCGACGAGGTCGGCTCCCGGCTCGCCGACGCGGCCTGCGACGCGGACGAGCCGATCAGCACGGTCCTGGTGCACGACGCCAACCTGGGCCGCGAGGCGCTCGCCCGCGGGTGTGCGGACCTCGTGGTGGGCGGTCACACCCACGTGCACTCCGGGCCGGACGCGGTGGAGGGCGAGAACGGCGCGACCGGCTACACCTGGACCAACGGCACCACGGGCGGGGCGGCGTACGCCATCGCGGTCGGCAGCAAGCCGCGCCGCGACGCGGAGGTCAGCCTGATCACCTACGCCGACGGGCGGCCGGCGGGGCTGCAGCTGGTGCGGCTGCGCACCGACGGCAGCTGGGTCGTCGGCGACTGGACGCCGATCACTCCTGCCCCGTGATCGCCTCGTCGGGCTTGCGGGTGAGGAAGCGGTCGATGTAGTCGCGAGCCGTCTCGTGGATGCCCACCTCCTCGCCGGCCTCCTCCGAGAGGTACCAGCGGTGCTCGAGGATCTCGTGGAAGATCTCGGCCGGCTCGAGCTTGCCGGTCGCGTCGGGCGGGATCATCGCCATGATCGGCTCGAAGATCTCGTGCATCCAGCGACTGGCGACCAGGTGCTTGTCCTCGCGGCCGAGGTCGAAGTGCGCGGTGTAGGACGCCAGGTCGTTGAGCAGCCGACGCGCCTGGTTCTCCTCGACGGTCATCCCGGTGAGCGCCTGGATCTCCCGGGCGTGGTGCCCCAGGTCGACGACCTTCGGCTGGATGCGGATCGTGTCGCCGCCCAGGTCGGTGACGAGGGCGAGCTCGTCCACGTCGTCGCCCAGGTCGTTGAGCCGCTCCACGCGCCGCT
>CAZDAO010000565.1:0-2964 GCA_964503015.1 uncultured Nocardioides sp.
CCGGTGCCGAGAACGAGGTGGCGCGCCCGCCAGCTCCTGCCGGTCGCGGAGCGGACGACGTAGGCCCCGCCGTCGTGCTCGACGGCCACGACCCGCTCGCCCCAGCGCACGGAGTCGAGGCGCTCGGCCGCCCACCGGCAGTAGTCGTCGTACTCGCGGCGGAGGGGGTAGAAGCTCTCCCGGATGTAGAACGGGTAGAGCCGTCCGACGTCCTTGAGGAAGGCGAGGTAGGAGAAGCGTGAGGTCGGGTCGGCCAGCGTCACCAGGTCGGCCAGGAACGGGACCTGCAGCGTCGCCTCCGGCAGCATCATCCCGGGGTGCCACGAGAACCCGTCGGCGGCGTCGAGGAAGACGGCGTCGAGCTCCTCGATCGGGTCGGCGAGGCAGGCCAGCCCGAGGTTGAAGGGGCCGACGCCGATGCCGAGCAGGTCGTAGGTCGTGCTCATCGCGCCACCGCCATGCGCTGCCGCGACCCGGACGGGGCGGCGGGCTCCCCGGCGATCCGCCGCCCCGTCTCGCGCACCAGGTCGACCACGCCGAGCACGTCGGCCACCGTGGCCATCGGGTTGAGGAGGGTGAGCTTGAGGTAGCTGCGCCCGTCCACCCGGGTGGCGGCGACCAGGGCGCGGCCCTCGTCGAACAGCTCGGTGCGGATGGCCGCGTTGAGCGCCGCGAGGCCCGCCTCGTCGAGTCCGGGCCGGCAGTACCGGAACACGATCGTGCTGAGCTGCGGAGCGGCCGCCACGTCGACGTCGAGCATCGCGGTCAGCTCTGCGGCGACGGCGTCGGCCAGGTCGATGACGGCGTCGAGGTGGTCGCCGATCGCGTCGGCACCCATCACGCGCAGGGTCATCCAGAGCTTGAGCGCCTCGAACCGACGCGTGGTCTGCAGGCTCTTGTCGACCTGGTTGGGGTGTGCGGAGTCCTTCGGGTTGAGGTAGTCGGCGTGCCAGGTGACGTGGCCGAGCGTCGCGCCGTCACGGACGATCAACGCGCTGCACGAGACCGGCTGGAACCAGGTCTTGTGGTAGTCCACGGCCACCGAGTCGGACAGCTCGATGCCCTCGAGCCACCCCCTTCGGCGTGGGGAGACCAGCAGGCCGCCGCCGTAGGCCGCGTCGACGTGGAACCACGCGCCATGGGCCCGGGCGAGGGCGGCGACCTCCGGGAGCGGGTCGATGGCACCGAAGTCGGTGGTGCCGGCCGTCGCCACGACCGCCATGGGTACGTCGCCGGCTGCGGCGCAGTCGGCCAGCGCCGCGGCCAGCGCGGTGGGGTCCATCCGCCGCGACACGTCGACCGCCACCGGCACGACAGCGGCGTCGCCGAGGCCGAGCATCCCGGCCGCCTTCTGCACCGAGAAGTGACCGTCCGCGCTGGCGAGGATCCGCAGCCGCTCCGTCGGCGCCGCCTGCTGGCCGCGCGCCAGGAGCAGCGCCTGGAGGTTGGACTGGGTGCCGCCGGTGGTGAAGACCCCGTCGGCGGAGGCGTCGTACCCGATGCGGGCCGCGGTCCAGTCAACGAGGTGGCGCTCGATGAAGGTGGCGCCGGCGCTCTGGTCGAAGGTGTCGAGGCTGGCGTTGACCCCGCTGATGAACACCTCCGCGGCCAGGGCCGGGATGACCACCGGGCAGTTGAGGTGCGCAGCGGCGGTGGGCTCGTGGAACCAGATCGCGTCGTCGAGCCAGAGCCGCGACAGCTCGGCGAGCGCCTCGCCGCCGCCCCCGAGCGGGTGGTCGAGGTCGACCGCGGCGACGCGCGCGGCGGCCTCGCGCGGCGTGACTCCGGTGAGGGGGCGACCGCGCGTCGCGCCGAGGTGGTCGAGGAGGTGGTCGACGGCGGCGATGGCGGACTGCCGGTAGCCGGCGACGTTGGCCGGGTGGAAGAGGTGCTGCCAGGGTGCGCCCACGTGCGTAGCTCCCGAGACGAAGGGGTTAGGTAAGGCTTACCTTACTCATCTCGCGCCGATTGGCCAGGTGGCCCACGTCACACCGTGGCGACCCTCGAGCCTGGAACGCCTGGTTGCTGCCACAACCCACCCCGATGCATCAGAGGGGGTAGAGGCAGCAACCCGGCGCTACAGCGCCTCCCGCGCGAAGGCCTCGCGCCCGGCGACCCAGGTCGCGACGACGTGCTCGGCGAACCCGCGCAGCGCGAGGCCGTGCTCCCGGTCGGACTCCCCCGCCAGCGGGTCGGCGTCGAGCAGGACCAGGTCGGCGGGGTGGCCGACGGCGACGGTGCCCCACCCGTCGGTGGAGGCGGCCAGCGCCTCGCGTGCCGTGATCGATTGCTCGGGGTGCCACGGCTCGCGGTCGTCCCCGGAGCGGTGCACGGCCGCGGCGATCGCCAGCCACGGGTCGAGCGGGGAGACCGGGGCGTCCGACCCCAGCACCACGTCGACGCCGTCGGCGAGCATCCAGCGCAGCGGGAAGCAGCGCTCCGCGCGACCGGGCCAGAGCCGCTCCGTCACGTCGCGGTCGTCGAGGAGGTGCGCCGGCTGGACGCTGGCCCGGACGCCGAGCGCGGCCAGGCGGCGTACGTCGTCCCGGGTGGTCAGCTGGACGTGCTCGATGCCGCCGCGGGCGCCGGTGTCGGCGAAGGCGTCCAGCGCCTCCGCGACCGCGCGGTCGCCGATGGCGTGCACGGCCACGTCGAGGCCGCCGGCCGCGGCGCGCGCGAGGAGGGCGCGGAGCTCGGCGGGGCTCTGGTTGGGCTGGCCCGACTCGTTGCCGGGGACGGCCTTCTCGGCGTAGGGCTCGCAGCACCAGGCCGTGCGGGTGTTGAGCGAGCCGTCGCTGATGATCTTGAGCGGGCCCATCGTCAGCCGCGGGTCGTCGGCGAGCGGGTCGCCGGACCGCAGCCCGCGGGCGAGCACGTCGTCGAGCCCGTCGGCGTAGCAGGCGTGCCGGACCCGGATGAGGTCGGCGCCGCCGGCCCAGCGGGCGGCCCAGTCGGCGACCCCGC
>CAZDAO010000566.1:0-2957 GCA_964503015.1 uncultured Nocardioides sp.
CGACCCGATCATCGCGAACCTGCACCGCTGCATCGACGGCAAGCGCGGCAAGGATCTGCTGGCCGCGCAGAAGCGTGCCCGGCTCGCAGCGCGCGGCCACGAGACCGTCGCACAGCCAATTCACCCGGTGACCGTCGATCCCCCGACGCCGACCGAGCCGGTGGCCAGGACCCGGCAGCGCCTCGGGATGCCCAAGTAGGCGAGGAGTACCGATGACGACGATGCACCCCTCTCAGGTCGCCTCCCGCGCAGCGGGTGGGGCCGCCGCACCGAACGGCAACGGGATGATGCCGCTGGACGGGCTGATGGTGCGCCCGTTTCCCGAGCCCGGTCCCACGATCCGCACGGCGATGGAGCAGCTGCAGCAAGCCACCGTCGAACCGCCGGCCGATGAGAACGAGCTGCGCGAGCTCGCGCAGATGCCGCGGCCGTGGGACCCAGCCACATGCACCGAGCTGATGCGCTCCGAGCTGTGGGCGTGGCTGGACCTGGTCGCGATGTGGGTCAACGAGCAGCATCTCTGGAACGTGACCCGCCCCGGGATCCCGGAGTGCTGGCCCGCGCACCCGCACCTGGTGCACGACCTCGCGGTGCTGGCCTGCAGCCGCTACTACACCAGCTTCGCCGTTACCCCTGCGGCGTTGGAGGACTGGCACCGCTACGGGCTGCCGGGGTTCCTCGAGCGGCTGCGAGACCGGCTCGGCGACGGCTGCCAGCCCAGCAAGCACCAGCCCCGGCCCCGGCGCGAACGCGACGAGAGCCACGCCGCCACGCCGGTTCGCCGCGGCCGCAAGCAGCGCTACCGAGACGACGTCGACCGCGCCGGTGAACTGGCCGCGGCCGCCACCCAACCCGACGACGCCAAGCCCGACCACGACGACCTTCACGAAAGGTGGTAGCCGCGATGGCCACTCCAGACAACAGCACTCGGCGGCTCCGGCTCGTCGACGACCAGCAGGACCAGCCCGCCGGGGCGGCTGCACCAGATAGCGAACTCACCGCCAAGCAGGCGGCGGCATTCGCTGCGCTGGTCGCCAACGCGAATCAGTCCGCCGTCGAGCGGACGCTCGACCAGATGAATGCCGAGCAGCTGCGGTCGCTCGCGATCGCACTGGCCACCCAGGTCAACGCCGCCGAGACCGCGACTGGCGAGGTGGCCGACGTCGGACCCGACGGCATCTGCGCGATCGCGATCGCCACCGCCGCGCAGTCCTTCGGCACCACCCGCGACGCGGTGCTCAGCGCCGACCGCCACCGCGCAGTGACCGACGCCCGCGCCGTGGCCATGACGGCAGCCCGGCGCGGAGGCCTGACCCTGCCGGCGATCGCGGCCTACTTCGGCAAGGACCACACCAGCGTCATGTACGCCCAGAACAAGGTCGCGAACAACCCTCGGCTCAACGCAGTGTGCTCCCGCATCGTCGACCAACTCGATGAGCACTACGCGGAGCCGACCAGCATCCCCGCCGAGGACCCCGCCGACCACGAGAGCGGGCGCAGCACAACGCTGCAGCTGGCCGCCCTCGACCATGCCCCCAACGAGACCGCCCGTCGGCACCAGGACGAAGACGGTCAGCGGCTCGCGGTCCCGGCCGCGCCCGCCAGGTAGGCAGGGCCGAGCGCGATGCTGAACCGGGACCAGCAGAACTTGCTGGGTGCACTGGGCTCCGCAATGGCAGCCGACGCTCTCCTCGGTAGCCTCCGCGAACGCGGGACACTGGAAGGCGGCCGTTCCGCACCGCAGGAAGGCTGCTGGATCAACTACAACCGCAAGGCGGTCTGGCTCGAAGACCACTCAGGGTTCTCCGAGGCGATAAAGGCAGCCGACACCGACACGGAGGCCCGACGCCGGATCAGGCCGAAGGTCGTGTTGAAGGTGACCTGGGCCGAGGCCGCAGCGTACGGCGCGACCCTGCCGCAGGAACTGCGGACCGAGCTGGACACACTGCGGCGCAACGAGCGCGACGAGAACCGCAGCTGGAGCGAGTACAGCGATGCACGCGGCGGCTGGCCCTGGCGCAGACGCTTCGACTCCGACAAGGAGCACCAGGAGGCTCAGGCCGAGTGGGACGAGGTTTACGGCAAGCACCTCGTCGCACTGCGTGACGTGCGGGCCCGCCAGAAGGCGGCGATCGCGCGCGCGCTCCCGCTCACCGTCGATGACGAACCCGTGGACCTCCTCGAGCTCCTCGACCAGCAACCAGCCGCACCGGCCGCGCCGACCCAATCCGCGGCCCTGCAGGCCGGCGCGCTACTGGCCCCGACCACCGCTCCGTCGCCGACGGTGGCACCGGACGAAGGACTCTTCACCCTCCCGGGCCCCGGCCCGGCCACCGGCCGCTGAGCACCCACGGAAAGAACCGCACCCAACGGTGTCGGTGCCGGCGTCTACGTTGGCCGCATGCAGCTCACGGCGGACGAGGTCGACCGGTTCTGGTCTCGCGTCGTGAAGGGCCCTCGGGAGACCGATTGTTGGTTGTGGGCCGGGGGCGGCACAGCCGCGATCGCAGACGACGGGTACGGGCGCTTTTGGATATCCCGGGAAGGTCGCCAGAGGGTGCTGAGGCCCCATCGAGTGGCCTGGGCGCTTGCCGAGGGAGTGTCGATCGACCTTCCCCCGGTGGTCGAGCACGTCGTGTGTGACAACCCGATCTGCGTACGCGCCGAGGGCACCCTGCTGGATCACCTCGAAGGGTCCACACAAGCAGCGAACCTTTCCCGGATCGCGCAGCATGGCCGCCGCGGTGCGCGCGGCTACCGCAGTCGAATGTTCGGCCGAGAGGCGATGTACCGCCGGTCGCTCGCGCTGCGAGCCGCGGTTGCGGACGGCTGGGATGACGAGCGGATCGCCCGCGCGCTGGCGTCGGTCGACGAGGCGCAGATGGCACTGTTCTGAGGCACCTGTTGCCGGGGGACCAGCCAGGGCGCCCCTCAACCAGCCGTCAGTCGCTGGCGAG
>CAZDAO010000567.1:0-2951 GCA_964503015.1 uncultured Nocardioides sp.
GAGGGCGAGTCCGGTCAGCAGACCGGTGAGGACGACCTGGAACATGCTGACAACGGTAGGAGGCAGGACGTCTTCAATCCAGCGAAGCATTTTGACGAATCATTAGAAGGTCTAAGTATGATTGTCCTCACGTGGCCTGCGGCGGTGTTTCGAAATCTGCACATGTCGGACACATGTGCTCCGGGTCACATATCGTCCTTCCGGGCGAGAGCCCGTGACCGCATCTGCCAAGGAGGCCAGCGATGCACCGCGATGCCGGGAGAGCCGGGGGGCTTGCCGCGATCCTCATCGTGGCGCTGACGGCGTGCGGGCCGTCGGGGGACGACGAAGCGGGCGCCGAAGAACCTGCCGCGCAGTCGGAGAAGGAACAGCTCCGGAGCATGGTCGGCCAGGTCGACGCGATGAAGCTCGTCGAGTGGCGCGGCCAGCTCCTCACGTCCAACCCGGACAGCGGTGGCAAGCAGATCCTCGAGCTGAGCGGCCGGTTCGACCCGGGATCGGGCTCCAGCACCCTGGCGATGGACTCCGTCCTCGACGGGGAGGCGCAGCAGGTCGACTACGTCGTGGTGGACGGGCACACTTACTTCAACAGCGACGACTGGGGCGTCGGCGCCGAGGACTGCTACGTGGACATCACGGGGGACGTCACGCGCAGCTGGGCGCTCCCGACGAACCTCGACCCGCGGTGGTCGGTGACCAAGGCGCGTGCGGTCCGGCCCATCGGAAGCGGCGTCGCCGCGGACGTCTCGGGCTCGAAGCTGATGGACGGGTTGCCGCGCGGGCTCTTCCAGGACGTGCCCGCTGCCGTGGACAAGGTCAAGGCGAGGGCGATCGTCAAGGGGCACGGACCGCTCGTCGAGGTCGCCGTCGACGTCGCAGGCATGTGGGGCAAGGTCCCGCCGGAGGCGCTCGCAGGCTTCGACACCCGGCGCTCGGGCTGGTGGGCGATGACGATGCGGGAGTCGACCGACGACGCACCCATCGAGGCGCCTCGGCACGTCTTCGACAACACGGTCACCGCGCCGACCCAGTGCAAACGAGCCTGATGTGCGTGGGCCCCGCCGCGGGCACCGGGAGGGCCTCGTCCCGGCATGAGTGACCTGACCCAGCTCGACCCCGTGGCGCTGCGGACGCTCGCAGTCGCGGTGCGCCTGGGCACGTTCGAGGCGGCCGCGCGCGAGCTCCACGTCACCCCTTCGGCGGTGAGCCAGCGGATCAAGGCACTCGAGACCCGGATCGGTCGCGTCCTGCTGCACCGGGTCAAGCCGCTCGAGCCCACCGAGGCCGGACTGGTGCTCGTCCGTCTCGCCACGCAGACCGAGATCCTCGAGCGCGAGGCGGTCGCCGAGCTGGTCGAGGAGACCGACGGGGACGCGACGGCGTACACCTCCCTCCCGATCGCCGTGAACGCGGACGCGCTCTACGGCTGGTTCGTCGACGCGCTCGCCGAGGTGCAGTCGCGGCACCGCGTGGTCTTCGAGGTCGTGCGCGAGGACCACACGCGTACGGCGGAGCGGTTGCGGCGCGGCGAGGTGGTGGCTGCGATCACCGGCGAGCCCAAGCCGGTGCCCGGCTGCCGCGTGGTGCGGCTCGGTCGGTTGCGCTACGCGGCGGTGGCGACCGCCGACTTCCACGAGACGCACTTCGGTGACGGCGTGGGGTCCGCGACCCTCGCCGAGGCGCCGATCGTCGCCTTCGACCGCAACGACTCGCTCCAGCACGACTTCATCCGCCGGGTGACCCGGCGCCACCTCGCGCCGCCGGTGACCTACGTGCCGTCGGTGCGCGAGTTCGACCGCGCGATCCGGGTCGGCATGGGGTGGGGGCTGCTGCCGGAGTCGGACGTCTCGGCCGAGCTCGACGCGGGTCGCCTGGTGGAGCTGGTGCCGGGCCGTCGTCCGGAGGTCGCGCTGTTCTGGCAGCACTGGCGGCTCGGATCCACCCTGGTCGCCGACCTCACGGAGGCGGTCGTGGGCGCGGCCCGGCGGTGGATGAGCTCTTGAACAGATCGCTGATTCGCCTGACAGGCGAAGGGCCGGACCCTAGGCTGCCGGGCGGGATCGAGCACCGCGCTCGTCATGGACCGATCGGGGACTCCCTGTGACTCGACGCAATGCACCGTGGGCGGCTGCGCTCGCTGTGAGCCTGCTCGTCACGCTCTCGGGCTGCGGCGGCTCGGGCGAGGCTGCGGCCACCAAGACCACCGACGTCCTCCTGGAGGGCGAGCAGCTCGACGCCATGGTCACGCAGGTGGAGAAGATGGGCATCATGGAGTGGCACGGCCAGCTGCTCACCAAGAACCCCGACAACGGCGGCAAGCGGATCTTCGACCTCGACGGCCGCTACAGCCCCGCGACGGGCTACAGCCAGCTCTCGATGGACTCGGTCATCGACGGCAACGCCCAGCAGATCGACTACCTCGTCGTGGCCGGACGCACCTACTTCAACAGCGAGGCGTGGGGTCCCAACGCCTCGTCGTGCTGGGTGGAGATCACCGAGGACCAGAGCCGCAGCTGGGGGCTGCCCACCGACCTCGACCCGACCTGGCCGGTGACCGCCTCGCGAGCCATCCGGCTCGCCGGTGACGGCGTGGCGGTCGGCATCCCGGCGAAGATGGTCCTCACCGGCATGCCCCGGGGGCTGTTCCCCACGGTGCCGGCCGGTCTCGACGACGTGGAGGCCAAAGGTGTCGTGACGCCCCACGGCTCGCACTTCATCGAGGTCAGCGTCGACGTGCTGAACATGTGGAACGAGGTCTCCGAGGAGGCGCTCGCCAACATCGAGACGCGCAAGGCCGGTTGGTGGGCGATGACGATGAAGGAGTCGCAGGACGGGTCCCCCATCGCGCCGCCGAAGTACGTCTTCGACCCTGCGCTGACGCCGCCGAGCCAGTGCAAGCGGGGCTGACCTCGCAAGCATGATCCTGCGGGCATGATCCTGCGGGCATGATC
>CAZDAO010000568.1:0-2951 GCA_964503015.1 uncultured Nocardioides sp.
GGATGCAGTCGGGCGTCCGCTACGCCGAGGCCTTCCGGCCATGCCAGACCGCGCTGCGGGGCACGACGACGCGGTTGCTGCCCTGAGGCTGCCCCCTGGTGCTGCTCTAATGCTGGTCCGGAGTTTCGGGGCCGCGCGCCAAAGAGTGCGCGGCTCGCGGCCCGTGGCGCCGCAAGTCCGCTTTGAGGGCAAGGTCGTTATGATCGACTTGAATGAAAGGGTGTTTGCCGAACTCGCCCCGTGACGCTGAGAGGACAAGGTCGACATGCACCCAGGTCTCGGGCTGACGCAAACCTCGCGTCCTGCGTCCCCCTCCTCAGGCAACCGCACCGGTTGGGCTCCCGCAGACTTGCGGGTCGCGAACCAGTGGTCCATTTACATGGCAATGTTCAACGACCGTCCCGCCACTGTGCCCGAGCTCGCGGCGGCACTCCAGGTCACTAAACCGACGGTCTCGGCTGGTCTCGCAGGCTTGGAGCAGGTAGGTCTGATCAATCACGCCGGGATCAGAAAGGGTGCCGCTGGCCGCGCGCCGCACCTGTACGCCCCAGACCCCCGCGCCGCCTGGATCATGGCAGTGGAGATCGGTCGTCAATGGCTGCGCATCGCGCTGGCTGACCTCACGGGCGCTGTCGTTGCGCGCAAGGACATCCCCACGACCGCCGAGGATCACTCTCCGTCGGTGACAAAGCTCGCGGATGAGATTCAAGAGATCCTCGCCGAGCAACGGATCACGCCGGGTGAAGACCTTGTGCGTGCAGTAGTCGCGAGCCCGGGCGTCTACGACCCCGACGCGCGACGGTTCTTCCACAACTTCGCTCTTCCCGCGCTCGCCACGGAGGCCTTCATTGAGGAATTGCGCGGACGTCTCGGCGTGATGGTGCACGTCGAGAATGACGCGAACAGCGCAGCGTTGGGGGAACTGGCGTACGGCAAGGGACACGGGGTCGCCACCTTCGTGTACCTGCACGTGGGGGTGGGGGTCGGACTGGGAGTCGTTGTCGACGGGGCGTTGCATCGTGGCGCGCACGGTGCGGCCGGCGAGCCCCTGTTCATGAACTTCGCGTCGGTGCCGAACGGCCCCGGACTGCTCGGCAACGTCGACGGCGACGACCTGGTGAGCTTCGCGCGCAAGCTTGGAGACGCCGAGGCCAAGAGTGCCGAGGAGATCGTCTTGCGAGTTCTCGCTCATGACGAACTCGCCGAGCATGCACTCAACGACGAGATCGACTATCTGGCCGCCATGCTTGTTCCGATCGTGGCGATCGTCGACCCGGAGACGGTGATTTTCGGCGGGACCGTGGGGGAGCAGTTGGGTCCGTTCCTGCCGCGGCTGAGGGAGCGGATTGGCAAGTCCATCCCCCTCATCTCTCCCAATCTCGATGTCAGCGCTCTGGGGCCCGAAGCGGTGATCCGCGGCATCATCGCGGATTCGCTGCCCCACGCCCGTCGTGCCGCGTTCGAACGACAACTCGACCTATGACCGTCCACGCCCCTAACCGTTCAGCCGGCGGTTCACGCGCCTCGCAATTCGATTCGACCTCGGGGTTCCTTCAGGCGGCGTGCGGTTGACTGGCGCCGGCGGAGTGCGAGACGCCACACGGGGGAACGGCCATTGGTGCGCCCCCGGTGCTGCCTACACGACTCAGTGCAGTCCGAAGGCTCGAGCGAGGCTGTTCGCTTCGTGCGGCTCGAGAACTCGCTCGCTGGCGCTCAGGTAGTTGACGGCCGAGGTCGACACACCCATTCGACGCTGCAGTGCAGCGGAACTGCCGCAAGCAATCGCAGCCTGCTCCATGAACTGGGCCAGAGTGATGAGCTGACCGACGGTCGAGTCTCTGTCTGCCGTGTCGTCGGTCGCACTCGCGGCAACGACCTGGTCAGGCATTCTCGGGCACCTTGGCGCTTAGCCCTAATCACCTGCGAGGTACCGCGAATGGAGCTCGGCCCAGATGGCATACACAGCCGCGTCAGCGTGGCGTCTCGCTCGGGCGCACGGCGTGCGGCCGCTTCCGTGCTGCCTCGCCAATCTGACCCCGTTCGGTGGCGAGGCAGTGATGCGATGCGCACCTGGCCGCCGCGAAGGAGGGTGTCAGGCCGCAATCGCACACACCTGCTCGACGACAAACTGAACCGACGGACACGAGAGCGAAGCGATGGCTGATCAAACAATCTTGGGACTAGGCGTCACGCGCCAGGCCGAGATCCTTGGGCGACTGAACGACGACGGACCGCGAGCCGGCGCTTACACAAGCAATCCACGCACCAGCCAGCCGCGAGCTCTATCGTCCAGCAACGTCCAATGCGGGGTTTGGGAGTGCACCCCAGGCGGATGGGAGATCGAGAACCGCGTCGGGACCGAAACCATGGTGATTCTGTTCGGACGGAATCGCATTACCACACGGGGAGCGGCGCCCGTAGAGGTCGGGGCCCGGTGATGTCTTCGTACTTCCGGCCGGGTGGTCCGGGCGCTGGGAAACGGTTGAGACCGTTCGGAAGGTGTACACAATCGTCTGAGTCGCCGCGAAGGTACTCGTCGGCCATCTGTGCCGTCGCGTATCCGTCGGGGTCACCGCGGCGAGTCGTCAGTGTTGGCCGAGAAGAGAAGTGGCCTCGCTTGCGCAGCGGACTGCTCAAGCGGGGCCTGCCGGTCAGGGCTCCCTCAAGCCACCGACCGACCCGACCGTCGGCGCGAAATCCCACGCCTTAGGCGAGCCCTTTCCATGTGCCTCGGTCTATGCGGTGCAGCTGCTTGCGAGCGTCGGGGGAGATGGACGCAGTGAGTCTCACCTACCCGTCCTCGAACGCTGCGCTAGGGACGAACGAGAGGGCAGCGTCCTCAACGCTGGCATCGACGGCAAAGTGCCCAACGCCCTAGCGAGGTCGAACGACTCAGGTCAGACCACGAATCGTGCCACCGACGTCGTACGCGCTTCCGTTAATCCGAGCCG
>CAZDAO010000569.1:0-2936 GCA_964503015.1 uncultured Nocardioides sp.
CCGCGTTTGCGGGCGTCGAGAAGACCGTCGATGGCACCACCGAGGAACTGGCGGCTCTCGAAGGCGAGCTGAGGGGCATGGCCCGCACCATGCCGATTGCCCGCGACGAGCTCGCCGGGATCGCCGAGCAGGCTGGCGCCCTCGGCATCGCCACCGAGGACATTACCGGGTTCACCGAAGTCGTCGCCATGATTGGGGAGACGACGAACGTTTCCTCGGACCAGGCGGCCACGGCCCTCGGTCAACTCTCGAACGTGCTTGGGCTGACCCAGGAGGATTACGAGCGGTTCGGCGCCGCACTGGTTGACTTGGGCAATAAGGGAGCCTCAACCGAACAAGACATTCTTGAGATCGCATCCCGCGCGGGTGCGGGAGCCAACCTCATAGATATTGCGGCGGACGCGACGCTGGGGTGGTCGTCAGCAGTGGCCAACCTCGGCATCGAGGCGGAGGCCGGCGGTTCGGCGCTCCAGAACTTCTTCCTGCGATCCGCCGAGCACGTCGGCAAGGCGGGCGGTGAGCTGGAGGTCATGGCGGACACGGCCAGAGTGAATGTGGCGGAATTCGCCCGCCTGTTCGAGGAAGACGCATCCGCCGCGCTGACCAAGTTCATCGACGGCCTTGGAGATCTAACGCAAGCCGAGCAGCTCGCTGTGTTGGAGGCGCTCGGCTTCAACGACATTCGCATCCAGCGAGCCCTGCTCGGGCTGGCGGGGAACGTGGACAACCTCACCTCCTCCCTGGAGATCGGCGCTGAGGCGTGGGAAGCCAACGTCGCGCTGACCGAGGAGTACGGCAAGCGTGCCCGCACCACGGCATCCCGCATCGAAGTCCTCGGAAACCGACTGGGCGACTTGGGAGTCCGCCTCGGTGAGTCGCAGAGTGGTCCGCTGGATTGGGTTCTGACCGGCTTGGAGACCAGCGTCGGCGGATGGGAGAAGGCATTCGACGACCTCGGCGAGAGGGGCGCGACGGCTCTCACCATGCCGTTTGCGAACCTGGACCTTCTGGAGATGCTGAACCCGGCGCTCGGCCAGCGGCAGACCGACCTGCCGGACCTGATGTCCGAGACGGCCCGTGCATCGGTGGCCGCATGGAAGCAGGCCGACCTCGGCTCCGTCGTGGTAGGCGATGTCGAGAAGATCGATGACTACTTCCGGCGCGGCCCGCTGCAGGAGGCCATTCCTCAAGAAGTCCAGGAGGCGATGGACAAAGCCCGAGCCGAGGCCGTTGACGGCATGGCGGGCATCCTCGACGCGCTGAACAACAGCCTGCGCGACGGGAAGCAGGGGTACGAGGACTCGTGGGAGGAGTACCTGGACGGCCAGAAGGACCCCTTCACCACCGCGCAGCGCAACGCCTTCATCGCGGGCCAGTTCGCGGGCGACGAGTTCGACAACGGCTTGCACTCCGAAGACCCGGAGCACGTCGCCAACACCGTCGAGTACGTCAACTCACAACTCCGCGAGTTCGAGATCCTGAATCCCGGCGTCCTGCGGATCGGCAAGGAAGTCCCGGCGAACCTCCAGGCGGGCATGGAGGAGATCATGCCCGAGCTCCAGCAGTACGTCATCGACAAGACCGGCGAAACGCTGGAGAACCTGAATCTCGAGGAGGCAGGGGAGCTCGGCCTCGACGGCATCTGGCACTGGTTCCAGGGCATGCAGGATGCCGAGGAGCAGAACAAGCACGTCGCGGGGGCCATCGCCACCCGTGCGATCAACGCGCTGGAAACTCCCGACTACTACGGCAGCGGCTATCGGTCGGCCGCTGAGTGGGTGGCGGGCTTCGCATCTGCCGAAGTCGCTGACGCGGCGGAGGACGCTGGTTGGACCCTCGCCGGGCACGCCGGCATCTCGCTGATCGCCAACTCTCCGCCGGCCGATGGGCCGTTGAAGAACATCGACCAGGACGGCGTGAACGTCGGCAAGACGTGGGGGATGGGTCTTGCCCAGGGCCTCAGCGACACCTCCGGGATTGACGAGATCCTGCGCCGCATCCGGGGCAGCCTGATGGTGCTGGAGGGCGACACAACCCCCGGCGCATGGAGCAAGCGCCAGAACCTATTGGCGCAGCAGGCGCACTGGCAGGGCCTTATTCCGCAGGAACGCTCCGCCGGGGTGGACGAGATTCTCCGGCGGCTGCGGGCGAGCCTCGCGGCCATCACCGCCCCGCCGGACATGAAGTACCCGTACTACGGGCCGGATGAGCCGTGGGGCGCTCCGGGGGCGTGGACGAGGCGGCAGAACCTCGAAGCCATGATCGAGCACTTCGAGGGCCTGCAGCCGGGCGGGGATACGAACATCACCGTCAACGTCGAGAAGCTGCCCGAGCACAAGACGTTGGCTGACATCGGCGGCGAGCTCAAGCGACTCCAGGAGACGGGCAAGTTCGTCATCACCGAGCAGAGCCGCCGTGATGCGCTCACGGCTTGGAGGTCGAGTCAGTGACCAGCGCAGCCGCCACGGCCAACATCACCTGGGCCTCGTCGGACTACACCGACATCGACGGCATCTTTCTGCACCGAATCGTGCGGGGCGGGCCGGGAGAACTCCCCGCTGTCGCTGGGGTCGATGACGAGATCCCCGGTGCCGAAGGTGTCTTTGTCCGCAATCGAATCGGCCGCACGCGGACCATCGAGCTGCGCGGGTGGGTGCGGGGCATCGCCTCGACGGAAGCGACTGACCGCGACGACTACTGGAACAACCGTGAAGCCCTAGAGGCGGCGTTCGATCCTCGCACTACGGGCACATTGGCCGTGGACACGGGCGCCAACTCGTACTCCATCGTCGCCCGTCCGGTGACGGTGGACTTCAACGAGCTGATGCCGTCGTTCGCCGAGGTGTCCATCGTTCTCCAAAGCACGGTCCCTGACTGGACATGAGCGTCATCGCCTTCGACTTCTACGACGAGGACGATCCGAACGGCACCCCACT
>CAZDAO010000570.1:0-2921 GCA_964503015.1 uncultured Nocardioides sp.
TGCGCCACCTCGGGCTCTCCGAGGCCTCGGCAGAGACGATCCGGCGCGCGCACGCGGTGCACCCGATCACCGCGCTGCAGTCGGAGTACTCGCTGTTCACCCGCGACCTCGACGACGAGATCCTGCCCGTCCTGCGCGAGCTCGGCATCGGGCTGGTGCCCTACTCCCCGCTCGGCCGCGGCATCCTCACCGGTGCGGTGAGCCGGGAGTCCCTCGAGTCCGGCGACTCCCGTTCGGTGGGGTACTTCCCACGCTTCGCCGGCGACGCCCTCGACGCCAACCTGGCGCTGGTGGAGAGGGTCAAGGAGGTCGCCGGCCAGAAGGGCTGCACACCCGGCCAGCTCGCACTCGCCTGGGTGCTCGCCCTGGGCGGGCCCGACCTGGGCGTTGCACCCATCCCCGGCACCAAGCGCGTCACGTACCTCGAGGAGAACGTCGGCTCGGTCGCCGTCGAGCTCACCTCCGAGGACCTCGCCGCCCTCGAGCAGGCCGTGCCGCGCGACGCGGTGGCCGGCGACCGCTACGGCGACATGTCGAGCATCGACGCCTGACATCCCTCCGCGGGGGTCAGGTGGCGGCGATGCCCACCCGGCCCTCGCGGAAGGCGTCGACGAAGAGGGCGTGGTCGTCGCGGACGCGGACGGCGTACTCGATCCCCCAGTCGCACAGCCAGGCGACGAAGTCGTTGCGCCGCCCGTGCAGGGACCGTGCGATCGCCTCCTCGACCTGGAAGTCGACGAGGTCCTGGTGGCTGTCCTCGTCGGAGGCGCAGTGGATCTTCGCGGTCGCCCGGCCGAGCAGGTCGACGACGGCGCGCATGTCGTCGGGCTCGTTGATCTCGTCCCAGTCGAGGTCGACCTCGTAGGGCGAGACCTCGGAGACGACGTAGCCGGTGTCGCCGATGCGGGTGTGGCCGAGCAGCGGGTCCGTGTGGACCTGGAGCGCGCGCTGGCTCACCACCGTGCGGTGGCCCTCGTGCTCGAAGTAGGCGTCCACCACGCTCGTGTCGACGAAGCGGCTGACCGCGGGGACGTTGGCCTGCTTCATGCTCAGCACCACGTCGTTGTCGAGGGCCTGGCTGTAGCCCTCCACCAGCACGTTGTACGCCGGCAGGCCGGCGCTGCCGATGCCGAAGCCGGTCTTGCCGACGACGTCGCGCAGCTCGTAGAAGAGGTCACGGTCGAAGCGCTTGGACTCCGGGATGGTGTCGAGGTAGGCGCGGAAGGCGGCCACGACCTCGGACCGCTCGGTGCGCTGCAGCCGGCGGGTGGTGGCGTCCTCGAGGAAGCGCCGGCGCCCGTCCCGCAAGGCAGTGACCTCGTCGAGCAGGTCGGCACGGCGCATGGACCTCGCCTCGACCAGTGCCGTCAGCACCGGGCCGTGCGCGTTGTCGAGCCGGATGGCGTAGTCGTCCTCGTCGGACTCGACGTAGTGCGAGACCTGGGCGAGGTAGGAGCGGGCGTAGCGGCCGACGAGCGTGCGGATCGCGTCCTCGGGCAGCGCCTTCTGCCAGCCGACGAGGGCGAGGCTGGCGGCGAACCGCTGGAGGTCCCAGGTGAAGCGGCCGAGGTAGGCCTCGTCGAAGTCGTTGACGTCGAAGATGAGCCGTCCGTCGGAGTTGAGGTAGGTGCCGAAGTTCTCCACGTGCAGGTCGCCGTGGATCCAGATCCGCTCCGCGCCGTGGTCGGCCCACTCGTCACGCTCCGCGGTGACGTCGTTGTAGAACAGGCAGGCGGCGCCGCGGTAGAAGGCGTGCGGGTCGCGGGCCATCTTGCGGTACTTCGCGCGGAACGCGGCGGGGTCGGCCCGCATCAGGGGCGCGAAGGCGTCCCGCAGCACCCCGATGATCGTGTCGGTCCGGTCGCCAGAACCCATGGCTGCACCCTAGGGCCGTCTGCCTGGTGGCGGCCCCTCCGCAGGGCGGGAGGCACCCCACTAGGTTGGGTCCATGGCAACCACACAATTCGGCGACAGCACCGTCAACACCGTGGGCGAGCTGCCCGCGGTCGGCTCGCAGGCACCCGGCTTCGACCTCGTCGGGCTGAAGTTCCAGCCGCTCACCGACGCCGACGTCGCGGGCAAGCGCGTCGTGCTCAACATCTTCCCGAGCATCGACACCGGCGTGTGCCAGGCGAGCGTCCGGAAGTTCAACGAGCTCGCGGCAGGCCTCGACAACACCGCGATCGTCAACGTCTCGGTCGACCTGCCGCTGGCGCAGGCGCGCTTCTGCGGCGCCGAGGGCATCGACCACGTGGAGGTGGGCTCGGCCTTCCGCTCCACGTTCGGCCAGGACTACGGCGTGGCGATGGCCGACGGCGGCTGGCGGGGCATGCTCGCGCGCGCCGTCGTGGTCCTCGACACCGACCGCACCGTGCTGCACACCCAGCTGACCGACGCGATCGGCGTGGAGCCCGACTACGACGCCGCGGTGGCCGCGCTGTCCTGACGGACCGCTGGTCAGCGGACGCGGCCGGCGAGGCCGCGCTCGCAGCCTCGCATCATCTGGTCGTGGTTCCACCGCAGCACCGGCCCCAGCGCGCGTGACGCGCGGGCCAGGAGGCGGTGGGCCACGACCACGGTCTGCTCGTAGACCAGGTGGGTGCCCACGCCGTTCCCGCTCAGCCGGAACGCCGACCAGCCCTCGAGGTCACCGCCGATCGCGCTGCGCAGCACCTCGGGGCCGCGTTGCTCCGCGTGCAGGACCAGGTCGAGGGTGTAGGGCAGGACCGACCGGCACAGCACCCGGGCCGTGTCGTCGTCGATCTTGGCGACCGCCCGCACCTGGGGCCACCACTCGGGGTAGTGCTCGAGGTCGAGAAGCACCCTGCGTACGGCGTCCGGCGCCGCGGACACGTCCCACTCGCGCTCGAACCGGAACGTCGTCATCGCAGCGACGCGAGCCAGTCGTGCTCGGCCTCCGG
>CAZDAO010000571.1:0-2916 GCA_964503015.1 uncultured Nocardioides sp.
CCCTTCTGGCCGATGAAGTTGGTCGTCACGCCGCGTCCGGAGAGGAAGGTCCTGAAGTCGATGGTGGGACCCTGGATCGAGGCGTTGCGTCCGCCGGCCCACTCCACCTGGGCGACCTTGAGGCCGCCGCGCTCCGCAGCCTGGGCGATCGACTCGGCCTGCAGCACTCCCGCGTCGAACGCCGCGGTGCGGTTGGCGAAGGGGTCGCCGTTCTTGTGGAAGGTGTTGTTGGTCGAGCCGTGGACGCCGGGCGACGCGCCGGTCGCCAACGTGTACCAGCCCGCGCCCGTGTTGGGTGGGGCCTGGGTGAGCATGCCGTTGCCCCTGGCCTTGACGCCGTTGCGCAGGAGCTTCTTCATGGTCGGCATCGCGCCGTCGTCGGCGTACTTCTCGACCAGGTCCTGCCGCAGCCCGTCGGAGGCGAAGAACACCGCCTCGTCCGTCGGGGAGGAGTGGGACGGCGGATGGTGCCCGCCGCCCTTGTGGGCGGACGCGGCCTCGGTGGAGCCCATGGCCAGGGCTGCGACGGCGGCCGGCGCCACCAGGGCCAGGGCTGCGACGGCGACGACGGGACGGCGGTCAGTGCGGTTCATGGCACCCTCCAGGACGAGGTGGGAGCCCGGTCCTGGAGGTCAGAGCGGCGCCCGGGCGCGGCTCCCCCGGGGATGGATCGAACCTCCACCCGCACCCCGGCGGCGTCAAGGCCCCCGCTTGGGTATGTGCGGTGCGCGAGCGGGACGTCCACGGTCCGGTCCAGACCGCCAGACGCGGGAGTCGGCCAGCAGGCCCGTCGACTACCCGGCCTCGTCCGATCGGCGCATCCTGACTCCATGACCGACCACGCGGCAGCCCGCGCGTCCACCAGCATGGCGGTCCCGCTCGGCGCCATCACGGCGGGCGCGGTGGTGGCCGTGCTGCTCGGCGTCATCGGGCGGGTGCACGACCCGACCCTGACCGGCACCACCGACCTGGGCTTCCGCACCGTGATCGAGATGAAGGTCGCGCTCTCCCTCGTGATCGGGGTGCTGGTCGTCGTCCAGCTGCTGGGCGCGCTCTGGCTCTACGGCCGGATCGGCGGCCGGGCACCCACCTGGCTCGGCACGGCGCACCGGGTCACCGGCACGCTCACGCTTCTGCTGACGGTGTTCGTCGGCTACAGCTGTCTGTGGGCGCTGGGCCTCGAGGTCGGCACGCTCCACAGCGGCGAGGCGGTGCCGCTGCGTGCGGTCGTCCACGGGGTGCTGGGCTGCGCGGTGTTCGGCGCCGTCGTGGTCAAGCTGGTCGCGGTGCGCGCCCGCCGGGCTCCCGGCTGGTTCCTGCCGGTGGCCGGCGGCCTGCTCCTCGCCCTCCTGTCCGTGACCGTCCTGACGTCCGCGGCGTGGTACGTCGCCGCGCGGGGCTGGCCCGGCCTCGGCGGCTCCTGACCGACGTCAGGCGACCCGCTCGAAGACCGCCGCGAGCCCCTGGCCGCCCCCGATGCACATGGTCTCGAGGCCGTAGCGCGACTCTCGGCGCTGCATCTCGTGGGCCATCGTCGCGAGGATGCGAGCGCCGGTGGCGCCGACGGGGTGGCCGAGCGAGATGCCCGAGCCGTTGGGGTTGAGCCGCTCGTCGGTCGGGTCGAGCCTCCACTCGCGCAGGCACGCCAGCACCTGGGCGGCGAACGCCTCGTTGAGCTCGATCAGGTCGATCTCGTCGAGGGTCAGCCCGGCGCGGTCGAGGGCGGCGGCGGTCGCCGGGACCGGACCGATGCCCATCACCTCGGGGCCGACGCCGGCGACGGCCCACGACCTCAGCACCAGCAGCGGTCGCAGGTCGCGGCGCTCGGCCTCCTCACGGGTGGTGACGACGCACATCGCGGCACCGTCGTTCTGGCCGCTGGCGTTGCCGGCGGTGACAGTCGAGGCGGGGTCGAGCTTCTCTCGTACGGGCCGCAGCGCGGCCAGCTGCTCGAGGGTGGTGTCGGGGCGCGGGTGCTCGTCGCGGTCCACGACGACGTCGGGCCTCCCGCGACGGCCCGGCACCGTGACCGGGATGAGCTCGTCGGCGAACCGGCCCGCCTCGTGGGCGGCACCGGCCCGCTGCTGGGAGCGCACGGCGAGCTCGTCCTGCTCCTCGCGCGAGATGTCGTACTGCTCCCGGAGGTTCTCGGCCGTCTCGAGCATGCCGCCGGGGACCGGGTGGTCCCTGCCGCCGGCGGTCTCGCGGGCCCGGACCAGCCGGTCCATCAGCTCGACCGAGCCGCCCTTGACGCCGGTGCGCAGGCCGAGGGCGTAGTGCTCGACGTTGGACATCGACTCGACGCCACCGGCGACGACGAGCGTGCCGCCGCCGCTGGCCACCTGCGCGGCGGCGTGGAGCACCGCCTGCAGTCCGGAGCCGCACCGCCGGTCCAGCTGGAGACCGGGCACGCTGGTGCCCAGGCCGGCGTCGAGGGCTGCGATGCGGCCGATGGCCGGGTTCTCCCCGTTGGGGTAGCAGTTGCCCAGGATCACGTCGTCGACGTCGCCCTCCTGCAGGCCGGTCCGCCGGACCAGCTCGGCGAGGGTGGTCGACGCGAGGTCGACGGCGGACAGCGACGCGAACGCGCCGCCGTACCGGCCCACGGGCGTGCGGACGGGTTCGCAGATGACGATGTCGGGCATGGACCGAAACCTATGCGTGACGTCCGGGACCGTGAAGTCGCGGCCCCGGGCGGGCCGGCGTCGGACCTCCCGGGGCTTACGGGCGATCGAAGCGCGGCAGCGTCGGCCAGCGCTCGCTGGCCCAGTGGAACCAGCTGCCGGACCCGGCGGGCGGGTCGGGCACGGGTGCGTAGGACAGCTCGTCGGCCGTGGGTGGGTGGTAGGACGCGAGCCACCGGTCGTGGTCCGCGTCGGTCATCGGGAACGTCGTCTCCGGCGCCGTCTCCCACCG
>CAZDAO010000572.1:0-2913 GCA_964503015.1 uncultured Nocardioides sp.
CGTGCTGCTAACCGAAGTTCCGGCCGTGAATTTTATAGCTTCCATTGCTGCGTACGGCGTGCCCTTCGCGGTGGCCTGTTCTCTCGCAATTTGGGCACCTTGGCGGGCGCGTCCCGCGGGAATCACCGTAGCTCTCGCTGTCTTCCTGACCCTCCTTACTACTCAGCCTGCACGTGATTCGCTCTGGCTCTTCGTACTCGTGATGTTGGGATACGCAGTCTCCGCGCCGAGGGTCGAAGAGGCCGATGGGACGAATCGTGCTGGCCAGCGCCGGTGGCACCAGGTTTTCGGTCGCGCACGCCACACCGAACCTCGCCCCTGAGGTCAGACGCCGGTCTCGTCCGCCAGTGATCGACTGACACACTAGGGCGAGCAGCGGCGCGTGGCGAGCCCCGATAGTTGGAACGCGCTAAGCATGCAGGCTGCCGGGGACGGGCAGGAATTCGGTCCCGGTTAGCAGGGCTCTCCCCGAGCCGGATCCGACCGCAGATTATTTAGATTTGAAACCGAGAGGAATTCACATTGCGCTTACTTTGTTTCGGGTCAACGGCGCGTCTATACGCGAGTCTCCTACTGGCCTTCGTGATGTCGGCCAGCGTGGCTGCAGTCGCTGAGTCCGCGCAGGCGCAACCGGTCAAACCGGAGTTCTGGGGCATGCACGATGGCGACTGGACCACCCCGCCGTCCGTCGCAGTCGGATCGGCCAACTTCACGACTTCTGGCACGTACTGGCAGAACGTGGAGACCCGCAAGGGTCGCTACGACTGGGCCCGCCTGGACGCACAGGTCGCTGCCGCTGAGGGTGTCGGCGCCCAACCGATGGTGCTGCTGGGTCAGACGCCGCGGTTCCACTCCGCGCGCCCAGGATCGGCTGAATACGACGACTTCATGCCGAAGATCTCCGCCTGGAAGCGATACGTCACCAAGGTCGCCAAGCGGTACGGCACCCGGATCGATTATCAGATCTGGCCCGAGCCCAACATCGTGCAGAACTGGAAGGGGTCGCCGCGTCAGATGGCGCGGCTGACGGCGGTCGCCGGCCGGGCGATCCAGAAGGCAGTTGGCAGGAAGGCGAAGGTGGTCTCCCCGGCGGTGGTCCTGCGGCTCGCCAGCCAGCGCCGGTGGACGGTGGAGTACTTCAAGCAGAGCGTAGGTGGCAAGCGGGTGCACCGCTACGTCGACGCAATCGCCATCGATCCGTTTCCGGAGCAGGCGGGCACCCCCGAGGACTCCTACGCGATCATGAAGGGGATCCGGCGATCGCTGGCCGGCATCGGTGTTCGAAAGCCCATCTGGAACAACGAGATCAACTACGGCGTACCGGGTGGTGGCGCGACCACCACGACCAGGTACTCCGTCGCCAAGCAGCGCTCCTACGTGATCCGGACATACGTCCTGAGCGCCGCCGCCAGGATGCAGCGGACCTACTGGCTGGGGTGGTTCAGCAGCCCGATCATGGCCATCAACATGGCCGACAGCACCGGACGTGCGCTGGGTCCGGGCAAGTCGTACGGCGTCGTTCGGTCGTGGCTCAACAAGTCCAACTTCAAGGGCTGCACGGCGAAGCGGCGCCTGTGGGTCTGCACCGCCAAGAAGGGTGGCGAGGTCCGCAAGATCTACTGGAAGCGCTCGGGGAGCACCACGATCACGACCCCACGGTCGACTGTCAGGGTCGAGAACCAGAACGGGGCGGTGGACGACCGTGGCGGCCGCACGACGGTCCGGGTGACGTCGCGGCCGATCATGGTGGCGTCCGCGCGCTGACGCGACGGTTCGTCCCTCAAGACGAGGAAGAGGCCCCGACCGTGTCCGGTCGGGGCCTCTCGCGTGTGTCGGATGCGGGTCAGCTGCCGCTGTTGATCATGCCGGCGCCGACGGTGACGCCGGTCGCCTCGTCGATCAGGATGAACGAGCCCGTGGTGCGGTTCTTCGAGTACGGGTCGCACAGCAGCGGCACCGTGGTGCGCAGCTGGACGCGGCCAATCTCGTTGAGGCCGAGCTCGCCGGCCTCCTGGTCGCGGTGGAGCGAGTTCACGTCGAGGCGGTACTGGATGTCCTTGACCATCGCGCGGCCCGTGCGGGTCGTGTGCTTGATGGCGAGCTTCTGGCGCGGGCGCAGCGGCTCGTTGGTCATCCAGCAGACCATCGCGTCGATGTCCTGGCTGGGCTTCGGAGCGTTCTTGACGCGGGCGATCATGTCGCCGCGCGAGACGTCGACGTCGTCCTCGAGACGCACGGTGACCGACATCGGCGGGAACGCCTCGTCGACCTCGCGGTCGAACAGGTCGATGCCCTCGATCGTCGAGGTCATGCCACTGGGCAGCACGATGACCTCGTCGCCCTTCTTCAGCACGCCGCCCGCGATCTGGCCGGCGTAGCCGCGGTAGTCGTGGTGCTCGTCGGACTTGGGGCGTACGACGTACTGCACCGGGAAGCGCGTGTCGACGAGGTCGCGGTCGGAGGCGACGTGCACGTGCTCGAGGTGGTGCATCAGCGTCGGGCCGTGGTACCACGGCGTGTTCTCCGAGCGGTCCACGACGTTGTCGCCCTTGAGCGCCGAGATCGGGATGACCTCGAGGTCGGGGATGTTGAGCTTGGTCGCGAACTGGGTGAACTCGGCGTGGATCTTCTCGTAGGTCTCCTCGGACCAGTCGACGAGATCCATCTTGTTGATGCAGAGCACCAGGTGCGGGACGCGGAGCAGCGAGAGCAGCACGGCGTGGCGGCGCGACTGCTCGGTGAGGCCCTGGCGGGCGTCGACGAGCACCAGGCCGAGGTCGGCGGTCGAGGCGCCGGTGACCATGTTGCGGGTGTACTGCACGTGGCCCGGGGTGTCCGCGATGATGAACTTGCGGTTGGGCGTGGCGAAGTAGCGGTAGGCGACGTCGATCGTGATGCCCTGCTCGCGCTCCG
>CAZDAO010000573.1:0-2911 GCA_964503015.1 uncultured Nocardioides sp.
CCAGTCGAGGTTGGTGTTCTCGATGATCAGGCGGCGCCGCCAGGCGGACCAGTCGCCGGACCGGAGGGGTCCGAGCATCGAGCGGCCGTCGAGCTCGCGCCCGTCGTCCGGGTCGAGGCCGGCGATGTCGAGGGTGGTGGGCATCAGGTCGACCTGCGAGACCAGCGCGTCGACCGTGCGCGGCTCGACGCCAGGGCCGCGTGCGACGAACGGGACGCCCGCCGCCTCCTCGTAGGGCTGCGACTTGTGGAGCAGCCGGTGCTCGCCGAGGAGGTAGCCGTTGTCGGAGACGAAGAAGATCCACGTCCTGCGGAGCTGGCCGGTCCGTCGCAGCACGTCGAGGATCCGACCGACCTGGTCGTCGACGTCCTGGAGCTCCTCGAGCTTGCCCTCGTAGATCTTGCGCATCCGGCGACGCTCCTGCGGGGGCAGGTCGCGCAGCCACGTGGGCTTGTCGCTCATGTCGGCCTCGTTGAAGGCCGGCGGGTCCCACTCGACGTCGTCGAAGTCGTCGGCGTGCCCGGGGCTCGGCGTGTAGGGGCCGTGCGGGGCAGTGGGGGAGTACACCGCGAACCACGGGCCGGCATTCTGGTGACGACGGATGAAGCGGCGCAGCCGCTTGGCGGCGAACCGGTCGAACGTCCGCTGCGACTCGACCCGCCGGACCGTGCCGTCGACGTTGACCCGCGGGTCGTCGATCATGCCGTCGAGCAGCGCCACCCAGCGGTCCCAGCCGGGGGCGACGTACGTCGGGTCCTGGGCGAGGCCGTTCATGTACTTGCCGAAGTAGCCGGTGCTGTAGCCGGCACCCTGCAGCCTCGTCGCCGCGGTGTCCCGGTCATGCCCCCTCGCCACGAACGGCTGGTGGGTCATGTTGCTGTCGCAGCCATGGTTGTGCGGGTAGCGGCTGGTGAGCATCGAGGCGCGCGCCGGCCCGCACAGCGGCATCGCGGCGTAGCCGCGCCGGAAGTGCACGCCCTTGCGGACCAGTCGCTTCCAGGTGCGGTCCATGGACCGCAGGGTCGAGCGCATCTGATCGTCCGTGACGATCCAGAGGACGTTGTCGGCCACGAACTACACCCTACGCACGCCGCACGCCCCGATGCCTGCCTCACCGGCACCCCCACGACCCCGCCCGACGACCTCTGCTAGCGTCGGCGCCGTCCACACGGGAGTCCGCGGCAGCGGGCTGAGAGGGAGCTGGAGCCGCTCCGACCGTCGCACCTGATCCGGGTCATGCCGGCGAAGGAAGTGATTCCACGTGTTGTCCACGCGACTCTTCTGCCTGGTCTCCTCGACCGACGACCTGTCCCTGCTCGGCGACCTCGCCGAGGCCGGGATCGACGGGTTCCAGGTCCGCGACAAGCTGGCCACCACGCGCGAGCTCGTCGAGCTCACGCGGGTCGTGATCGGCGCCGTCCGGCCCTTCGGCGCCACCGTCGTCGTCGACGATCGGCTCGACGTCGCCCTCGCCACGGGGGCCGACGGGGTCCACCTCGGGGCCGACGACCTGCCGGTCGAGCTGGCCGTCGCGAGCGCGCCGCACCTGCTCGTCGGGGCGACCTGCCGCGACCGGGGTGACGTCGAGCGGGCGGCCGCGGCAGGGGCGGCGTACGCCGGGTTCGGTCCGGTCTTTGCCACGACCAGCAAGGTGGGGCTCCCGCCGGCGCTCGGCGTTCCTGCCGTCGCCGCCGCCAGTGGCGTGCTGCCGCTCATGGCGATCGGCGGCATCGCCGCCGGCCGGGTGCGTCCGGTCCTGGACGCGGGCGCCCACGGCGTGGCGGTGATCGGTGCCATCTGGCGCGCTCCTGATCCCGTCGCCGCAGCGAAGGAGCTGGTGCAGGAGCTCGGCTGATGCGCGTCCACGTGCTCGGCGCCGGCATCGTCGGCCTCGCCTGTGCCGACGAGCTGCTCGCCCGCGGCCACGACGTCACCGTGGTCGACCCGGCACCCGGGAGCGGCGCCTCGGCCGTCGCCGCCGGGATGCTGTCACCGGCGGGGGAGGCGTGGTTCGGCGAGCCCGACGTGCTGCGGCTCGGGCTGGACAGCGCGGCCCTCTGGCCGGCGTACGCCGCCGGTCTGGGCGTGGCCCTCCACGAGCGCGGCACCCTCGTGGTGGGGCACGACGCCGGTGACGGCCAGGAGGTCGAGCGGCACGCCGAGGTGCTGGACGCCCACGGGATCGGGGTCGACCTGCTCGGGCCGGCGGAGGTCCGCGAGCGCGAGCCAGGGCTCGGACGCGCGGTCCGCGGGATCGTGCTCGAGGACCGTGCGGTCGACCCCCGTGCGGTGGTGGCGAGCCTGCTCGACCGCTTGGGCGGACGGGTGGAGGTGCGCCGGCCCGCGGCGTCTCCGGACGCGACCGTGATCGCCACCGGCGCCCGGCTCCCCTCGCCCTGGACCGGGTTGGTCCGCGGCGTGCGCGGGGAGGTCGTCCGGCTCCGCACCACCGCGCCGCCGCGCCACGTGCTCCGGGGCTGGGTCGCGGGGGAGCCGGTCTACCTCGTGCCGCGGGCGGACGGGGAGGTGGTGGTCGGCGCGACGGTCGAGGAGCACGACGAGCCGCCGATGGCGACCGCGGGCGGTGTCCTCCGCCTGCTGCGCGCCGCCCGCGTCCTGCTGCCCGCGCTCGACCGGGCCGAGGTGCTCGCGTGCGAGGCACGCGACCGGCCGGCGACCCGCGACCACCTGCCCCTGGTCGGCCCGACCGACGACGCGCGCACCTGGCTCGCGGCCGGCCACTTCCGCCACGGGGTCCTGCTCGCCCCGCTCACCGCCCGGCTGCTCGCCGACGCCCTCGAGGGCGCGGCTCCCGACCCGGTCGTCGACCCGCGACGGCTCCTGACGAACACCTACACCACCACCGGAGGCCCGCCATGCGCCTGACCCTCAACGGCGTCCCGCTGGACGC
>CAZDAO010000574.1:0-2901 GCA_964503015.1 uncultured Nocardioides sp.
CCTGTCACAGCTGCTGACCATCTCGCTCGTCGCCAAGTACGACGACCCGCTCTCGGTCTTCCTCGGCGCCTGGGGTGCGCTCCTCGCCGTCTCCGGCCTCGCCGTCATCGTCGGCCGGCTGCTGCTCCAGCGCGTCCGGCTGTCGCTGCTGCACTACGTGGGTGCGACGGTCTGCGTGCTGATGGCAGGGTTGACCGTGTGGGAGATGACACGCTGATCGGTCAGGTCCGCCGCCGCTACCTCGCGGTCAACGGCGACCACCCGATGACCGAGGCGGACGACGCCTACGTCCGCGAGCACTTCGTCGAGGCGACGCCCGAGGCGATGGCGCTCATGCTCACCGACCGACTGCCCCTGCCGTCGTACCTCCTCTCCGACGGGACACCGATGGTGCCCGCCGCCCACGGCGAGCTGGCCGAGGTCGCCGGCGGCGTGGACGCGCTGCACGACTGGTTCGTGGCGTTCTGGCCCGACGACCCCGCGACCGCCGAGGCCGAGTGGGGCCACTACCTCTCGGGGCAGTACGTCTGCCTCGCGGAGGTCTCGCCGGTGCAGATCAGGTCGAAGACCGCGCGCGTCGCCGAGGCGTCGGCCGCGGTCGAGATCCTGCGGCGCGACCCGCACGACGAGATCGGCCGCGGGATGCTCGGGCAGGCCGTCGACGGCGTGCTCGGGGTGTCCGGGCTGGACTCCATCCTCCTGCCGATGACGGCGTACGACCGGTTGCGCTTCGGCGGCCCGACGGTCCGCGAGACATGGGTCGACGCACCGCGCCGCGAGTTCCTGACGCCCGTCGCTCCGGTCTGGCCGCTGCGCACCGAACGGCTGCTGCTGCGTCCGTGGCGCGCCGGCGACGAGGCCGCGCTCGCGGAGGCGTGGGCGGACGAGGGCTACGCCAGCCTGCTGCTCACCGGCACCCAGAACGCGGCGGAGGTCGCCGAGATGGTGCGGCGCCGGTCCCGGCCCGGCGACGGGACGTTCGTCGGCCTGGTCGCCGAGCACGACGGCGAGGTCGTCGGCGACTCGATCCTCATCCTGCGCGGCACCGGGCTCACCGAGGGTGAGATCGGCTGGACCCTGATGCCGCGGCACGCCGGCCGGGGCTACGCCACCGAGGCCGCGCACGCGGTGCTCCGGCTGGCCTTCGAGCACTACGGCCTGCGCCGCGTCGTGGCCAACCTCGACGCGCGCAACGATCGCTCCGCCGCCCTGTGCGAACGCCTCGGGATGCGCCGCGAGACCCACCGCCTCGGCGACTTCTGGTCCAAGGGGCGGTGGACCGACTCCCTCGAGTACGCCCTCCTCCGCGAGGAGTGGCGCGCGCAGCAGCCCTGACCGCCGCACGTGCGGCGGTTCTGGCCGTCGACAGCGCGATCGAGGGGCCACATCCGCCGCACGTGCGCACTGGCCTGTGGAGGACGCCGACGTGCCCGGCCGCCGTCCCGGCACCATCCGGGTATGGACTTCGATCCCAGGTCGCCGTTCCGTCGCCAGGCCGCCCTCGCGGCCGGCATCAGTGCCAAGTCCCTGCGCGGGCCGGGGTTCCGCATGGTGCTGCCGGGCGCCTACGTCGCGGCCGCGACGATGATCACGCCGCTGGTGCGCGCACGGGCCGCACTGCTGCCGTACGACGGCGTGGCGTGGGCGAGCCACGCCACCGCGGCCCGCGTCCACGACCTGCCGATCCCGACGATCGCCGACGAGCACGTGAGCGTCCCGAGGGCGGGGCTCCGCCGGCGCCACCGCGGCGTGCGTGCGCACGTCGGCCGCCACGGAGCCACCACGCGCGTCCGCGGCGTGCGGGTGACCGCACCGCTGATGCTCTTCGTCGAGATGGCTGAGCTGCTCACACTCGTCGACCTCGTGGTCCTGGGCGACGCGATGGTCCGCAGAGGGATGTTCACCCCGGAGCAGCTGGTCAGGTCCTGCGCGTCGGTCCGCCACAAGGCGGCATCACGGGCGCGGACGGCAGCGGCGTACGTCCGTCGCGCTGTGGACTCGCCGATGGAGACGCGCCTGCGGATGCTGATCGTCCTGGCGGGCCTTCCCGAGCCGACGGTCAACCTGACCGTGCGCGACGAGGACGGCGAGGTCATCCGCAAGTACGACCTCTCCTACCCGGCCGTCAGGGTGGCCATCGAGTTCAACGGGAAGGTCCACGTGCTCGTCCCGGGAGCATGGGAGGAGGACCTCGAGCGGCGGGACGCCGTCGACGACTCCGGCTGGCGCCTGCTCCCGGTCATCAGCTCGGGCATCTACGCCACCCCCGGGACCACGCTCCGACGCATCCACCGCGTCCTGCTCGCCCGTGGCCTGCCGGGCACGCCCCTGCGGCTCGACGACGCCTGGCGGGCGCACTTCCCGGGCCACGCCGACGCCGCGTGAGCACGTGCGGCGGTTCTGGCCCTCGGCGGCGCGATCCAGGGGCCACATCCGCCGCACGTGCGCCCTTCGACGCCGCCGCTCACACGTACGTGTCCAGCGCCGGCGACCAGTAGAGTCCCGCTCATGGTCTCCACACCTCACGGCGCGGACAGCGAGGTCGGCCGCCTGGCCACCGTGATGCTCCACCGCCCCGGCAACGAGCTCAAGCGCCTGACCCCCCGCAACAACGACCGGCTGCTCTTCGACGGCATCCCCTGGGTCAACCGCGCGCAGGAGGAGCACGACGCCTTCGCGGAGACCCTGCGCAACCGTGGCGTGGAGGTCCTCTACCTCACCGAGCTGCTCACCGAGACCCTCGAGAGCGAGCTCGCCCGCAACCACGCGATCACCAGCGCGCTGTCCGGCCTGCACCTCGGCGACACGATGCGTCGCTACCTCGCCACCGCGCTGCGCGACCTGTCCCCCGCCGAGCTGACCGGCGTGCTGACGGCCGGCATCCGCAACGACGAGGTCAAG
>CAZDAO010000575.1:0-2893 GCA_964503015.1 uncultured Nocardioides sp.
TCTCGGTCGAGATGTGCCCGTTGAGGCGGTAGGCGAAGCGGCCGGAGGACTTGCCTCGCTTGAGCGCCTTGCACTTCCCCGTGCGGCTGCGGTCCTCGAGCACGCTGAGGCGCGCAGCGCCGCCACGCACCTTGACCGCCTTCGGGCTGCCCTTGGAGCACCGGCGCTTGCTCGCCTTCTCGTAGGTGCGGCCGCGGTGGGTCCACACCGGGCCGAGCGAGCGGCCCGAGAACTCGTCGGTGAACAGCGGCTCCTGCCAGCGGGCGGTGCTGGCCGCCCGGCTCGCCGCGGGGCGCAGGCCCTTGAACCGGCCCACCTTCACGCGGTACTCCGCAGGCTGGCCGCGGCGCATGGCCCGCGCGGAGAACTCGGCACGACCGCGGCGGTCCGACCGGGCCCGTGCCACGTTCTTCCACCCCGACCCGCGCCTGACCTGGAGTCGGACAGGGCGGCCGGCACGGCGGGGCTTGACGGTCGCGGCGATCGCGACGCGAGCGGCGTCGGCGCTGGCCGTACGCCGTCCGTGCTGGACGATCTGCGGCATCACCTGGATGCGGGCCCGCGACGGGCGAGCCGCCCGGGGCGAGGAGGCCGAGGGAGGACTGGCCGACGGATCGGCCGCGGATCCGGTCTGGGTGGTCAGGAGCAAGGACGCGGGCATCAGCAGCGCGAGAGCGCTGCCAGCGAGCACGCGGGGTGCAGACATGGCGGTATCTCTCTGTGGGGCGATGTCGTTCTTCGTTCCCCTCGAGGGTGTCCCGGGCACACGCTCGATCCAAATCGACGTCCGCCATTCCTCAGGAGCCCGCGTTCTGCTGTGAGCGGAACCCGTAGGCGCCCGGCGCCGCGCGTGGCTACCGTCGGTGCATGGGCGAGATCCTGAGGTTCCCAGCCGGTCCCGTCGAGCGCGAGCCCGAGCCGCTGTGGCGCGAGCTCGTCGGCCGCGAGCTCCACCGGGAGCGCAAGGACCGTGGCGAGCGACTGGTGGACGTGGCCGAGCGTGCGGGCGTGTCGATGCAGTACCTCTCCGAGGTCGAGCGTGGCCTGAAGGATCCGTCGTCGGAGATGCTGCAGGCGATCGCCGGGGCACTCGACCTGGGCCTGCGCGAGCTCGCCACCCGCGCCGCGCGGCCGCAGGCGCTCGCGCTGGCTGCCTGATCTCAGCGGCCGGACCTCAGGCGATCGCGGGTCCCTGCTCACGCACCACCGTGTCGACGATGCCGTAGTCGACCGCCGCCGCACCCGGGAGCACGAGCGTCCGGTCGGTGTCGTGGCGGATCTGCTCGGGCGTGCGCCCGGTGTGCTCGGCGAGGATCTCCTCCAGCACCAGCCGCACGCGCGCGACCTCCTCGGCCTCCAGGATCAGGTCCGGGACCGTGCCGCGCCCCTGGGTCGCCGGCTGGTGCAGCACCACGCGACCGTGCGGCAGGATCGCGCGGCTGCCGGGGGCTCCGCCGGCCAGCAGGACCGCCGCGGTCCAGCTCGCCTGCCCGACGCAGACCGTCTCCACCTTCGGGCGGACGAACTGCATGGCGTCGTAGACGGCGAGCATCGCGTCGATCGAGCCACCGGGCGAGTTGATGTAGAGGCTGATCGGCAGGTCGGGGTTCTCCGAGGCGAGGTGCAGCAGCTGGGCGATCACCGCGTTGGCGACGCCGTCGTCGATCTCCGTGCCGAGGTAGACGATGCGCTCGGACAGCAGCCGGGAGTAGAGGTCGAGCGTGCGCTCGCCCCGCGGCGTCTGCTGGACGACGTACGGGATCGTGTAGGTGCTCATCGCGCACCGGCCAGGCCGACGGGACGGGAGGTTGCCGGGGTGACGTGGTCGATGCTGCTGATGACCTGGTCGACGAACCCGTAGGCCAGGGCCTGCTCGGCGCTGAACCAGCGGTCGCGCCGGGAGTCGCGCTCGACGGTCTCCCGGTCCTGCCCGGTGTGCTCGGCGATGAGGCCGAGGACGGTGTCGCGGGTGTGGCGCAGGTCGTCGGCCTGGATCTCGATGTCGACGGCCGTGCCGCCGATGCCGGCCGAGCCCTGGTGCAGCAGGACCCGTGCGTGCGGCAGGGCGTACCTCTTGCCCGGCGTGCCCGCGGAGAGCAGGAACTGGCCGGCGCTGGCAGCCATGCCCATCGCGAGCGTGCTCACGTCGTTGGGGATCAGCCGCATCACGTCGTGGATGGCGAGCATCGCGGAGACCGACCCGCCCGGGGAGTTGATCCAGAGGCTGATGTCGGCGCGCGGGTCCTCGGCGGAGAGCAGCAGCAGCTGGTGCATCAGCCGGTTGCCGTTGCCCTCGCGCAGCTCCTCGCCGAGGACGATGATGCGCTGGTGCATGAGGCGACGGACGAGCTCGTCCTCGATGCGTTCGGAAGTGGTGGTGGTCATGCCGCCAGCGTGGCGCGGGCGGCGGCCCGGCCACAGGGTGTTCTGCTCGCGGCGGATCCGCTGGCAGCGGAGGCCCGTACGGTGGACCGGCGCTGCTCCGGGCCTAGCGGTCGAGGAGTGGTCTCGCCGGGTCCCAGGTGGTGCCGTCGTGCTCGTCCCGGCGCCTGCGGGCGATCGCGGACAGCGCCTCGAGCACGACGCGGTTGGCGAGGGCGGCGGTGATGTCGGCGTGGTCGTAGGGCGGGCTGACCTCGACGACGTCGATGCCGACGACCGGGAGCTCGAGGCAGATCCGGCGTACGGAGTCGAGGAGCTCGCGGGCCGAGAGGCCGCCGGGCTCGGGCGTGCCGGTGCCCGGCGCGTGGCCCGGGTCGCACACGTCGATGTCGACGGAGAGGAAGACGCCCTCGCACTCGTCGGTGGCGGTGCCGAAGGCCTCGGTCAGGCACGCGGTCAGCCCGCGGTGGACGATCTCGGTCATCTCGTAGGACCGCATGTTCTCGGCGAC
>CAZDAO010000576.1:0-2890 GCA_964503015.1 uncultured Nocardioides sp.
GTCCGCCGTGATCGGCACCGTCGGCACCCGCATCGCCGGCGTCGCGGTCCGGACGCAGCTCACCACGCCGGAGGCGCCCGACCTGCACGGGCTGTTCGCGGTGATGCGCGAGCGCGGCGTGGACACCTGCGCGATGGAGGTCTCCAGCCACGCGCTCGTGCTCGGCCGGGTCGACGGCGTCGTGTTCGACGTGGCGACCTTCCTCAACCTCGGGCGCGACCACCTCGACTTCCACGCCGACCTCGACGAGTATTTCGCCGCCAAGGCGAGCCTCTTCACGCCCGAGCGCGCCCGGGTCGGGCTGACCAATGTCGACGACGAGTTCGGCCGGAGGCTGCTCGACGTCGCGACGGTCCCGATGTCGACGTACTCATCCAGGGGCCAGGACGCCGACTGGCGCGCGGTCGACGTGGACCTGTCGCCGGCCGGGGCGAGCTTCACGGTCCTCGGGCCCGGCGTGGAGGTGCCGGCCGCCGTCCGGATCCCCGGCGAGTTCAACGTCTCCAACGCACTGGCCGCGATCGCGTCCGCCGCCCTGGCCGGGCTCGACCCCGCCCTGGTCGCGGACGGCATCGCCCGCGTCGGCGGCGTGCCCGGCCGCCTCGAGCAGGTCTCGGAGGGCCAGGACTACTCGGTCGTGGTCGACTACGCCCACAAGCCTGATGCGCTCGAGGCCGTCCTGGCGACGCTGCGCCCGCTGACGGAGGGGAAGGTCGTCGTCGTGATCGGTGCCGGCGGTGACCGCGACACGCACAAGCGGCCGGTCATGGGCGAGATCGCCGCCCGGCTCGCCGACCTCGTCATCGTGACCGACGACAACCCGCGCACCGAGGACCCCGGCGCGATCCGGGCCGCGGTGCTCGAGGGCGCGCGAGGTGGACGTGCCGAGGTGATGGAGGTCGGCGACCGGCGGCTCGCGATTCGCGAGGCCGTGCTGCGCGCGGAGCCCGGGGACGTCGTGCTGGTCGCGGGCAAGGGCCACGAGACGGGGCAGGAGGTCCACGGCGAGGTCCACCCGTTCGACGATCGCGTGGTCGCCGCCGAGGAGATCCTGGGCCGGGGGGACGTGGGCCGGTGATCGAGATGACGCTGGCGGAGGTCGCCGAGGTGGTCGGGGGAGTGGCCCACGGTGACGCGACCGTCACCGGTGGGGCCTTCCTCGACACGCGCACGCCGGAGGCCGGTGGTCTCTTCGTGGCGATCGCGGGGGAGCGGGTCGACGGCCACGACTTCGCCGTTGCGGCGGGCGAGGCCGGGGCCGCCGCCGTCCTCGGCAGCCGGCCCACGGCCCTGCCCACGGTGGTCGTCGACGACGTCACCGTCGCGCTCGGGCGGCTCGCGCGCCACGTCGTCGACCGGCTCCCGGACCTGGTCGTCCTGGCGATGACCGGGTCGCAGGGCAAGACCGGCACCAAGGACTACCTCGCACACGTGCTGGCCGAGTCCGGGCCGACCGTGGCCACGCGCGGCAACTTCAACAACGAGCTCGGGGTGCCGCTGACCGTCCTCCGCGCGACCGAGGCGACGCGATACCTCGTCGTCGAGATGGGTGCCCGGGGCGTGGGACACATCGCCGAGCTCTGCGCGATCGCACCGCCGCGCATCGCCGCGGTCCTCAACGTCGGCACCGCCCACATCGGCGAGTTCGGCAGCCGCGAGGCGATCGCGCTCGCCAAGGGCGAGATCGTCGAGGCGCTCGGGACCGACGGCACGGCGGTGCTCAACGCCGACGACGAGCTCGTCGCCGCGATGGCGTCGCGCACCAGCGCGCAGGTGCTGACCTTCGGCGGCGCGGGAGCCGGGGTCGCCGTCGGGGAGGTCACCAGCGACGAGCTCGGCCGGTTGTCGTTCGAGCTGCGGCACCGTGGTTCGGGTGCCACGGTGCACCTCGCGCACGTCGGGAGCTACCAGTGGCGCAACGCCGCAGCCGCGGCTGCGATGGCCCTGGCCGCGGGCGTCGACCTCGACACGGTGGCCGACGCGCTCAGCGACGCCATGCCGGCGAGCCGCTGGCGGATGGAGCTGCACGAGCGGTCGGACGGCCTGGTGGTCGTCAACGACGCCTACAACGCCAACCCGGAGTCGATGCGGGCCGCCCTCGACACGCTCGCGGGCATCGGCGCGCGCAGCGGTCGGCGTACGGTCGCGGTGCTGGGGGAGATGCTCGAGCTCGGCGCCGGCTCCCGCGACGCCCACACCGGCGTGGGGGCGTACGCCGCCCGGGCCGGGGTCGACGTGCTGGTCGCCGTCGGGCCGGCCGCCGCCGATGTCGCAGCCGGCTTCGACGCCGCAGCGAGCGGCGACGTAGCGGTGCCCACGGCGGGGCGTGACGCGGCCGTGGAGTGGCTGCGGCACAATGTCTCGGCTGCCGATGTCGTCCTCGTGAAGGCGTCCCGGGGGGCTGCGCTGGAAGTGATCGCCGACGAACTCCTCGTCATGGGTGAGGAAGGAAGCACGAGATGAGAGCCATCCTGTTCGGAGGAGGACTCTCCCTGCTGATCTCCCTCCTCGGCACGCGCTACGCGATCCGGTTCTTCACCCGGCAGGGCTTCGGCCAGCCGATCCGCGACGACGGCCCCACCACCCACCACACCAAGCGCGGCACGCCGACCATGGGTGGCGCGGTCATCGTGCTCGCGACCGTGGTCGGCTACTTCGCCGCCAAGCTCATCACCGGCACGGCGCCGACCGCGTCCGCGCTGCTGCTGTTGTTCCTCTTCGTGGGGTTGGGCACCGTCGGCTTCCTCGACGACTTCCTCAAGGTGAGCCGCCAGCACAACCTCGGCCTCCGCAGCCGCGCCAAGATGATCGGCCAGACGGTCGTGGCGGTCGTCTTCGGCTTCCTCGCGCTGTCGCCGGCGCTGGAGGACGAGCGCGGCTGGCGCCCGGC
>CAZDAO010000577.1:0-2883 GCA_964503015.1 uncultured Nocardioides sp.
GGCGACGACCTCGACCAGGCGATCATCGCCTGGATGAAGAAGGAGTACTCCTTGATGCTGGGGGAGCGCACCGCCGAGGAGATGAAGATGACCCTCGGGTCGGCCTTCCCGCTGCCGACCGAGCCCGACGCCGAGATCCGTGGCCGCGACATGGTCTCCGGCCTGCCGCGCACCGTCGTCGTGTCCAGCTCCGAGCTGCGCCAGGCGCTCGAGGAGCCGCTGCACAACATCATCGACGCGGTCCGCACGACACTCGACCAGACGCCGCCCGAGCTGGCCGGCGACATCATGGACCGCGGCATCGTCCTGACCGGGGGTGGCGCGATGCTCCGCGGGCTGGACGAGCGGCTGCGCCACGAGACCGGCATGCCCGTCCACGTCGCCGACGACCCGCTCTCGTCAGTCGCCCTCGGCGCCGGCCGGTGCGTGGAGGAGTTCGAGGCGCTCCAGCAGGTCCTCGTCTCCGACGTGAGGCGGTTCTGATGCGTGGCCTCGGGGGCAGGTTCGGCAGTGGGCAGGACGGACGCGAGCGCCGCTGGACCGGGCTCGACAGGCTCGAGTCCCGCAACCGCGCGCCTCGCTCGTTGCTGGTGGCGCTGGTGCTCGCGAGCGTCACCCTGATCACGCTCGACGTCTCCGGTGGTGGCGGCTCGCCGCTGGAGCCTGCGCGCCGGGTCGTGGGCGAGGCCTTCGGACCCGCCGAGTCCGCCGCCGCGGCCGCCGTACGCCCCTTCACCTCGGTGCCCGCGTGGTTCCGCAGCAAGGGTGACCTCGCCGACCAGGTCCGCGACCTCGAGGCGAGCAACGCCGAGCTGCGCGGCAAGGTCGAGCTCGCAGGCTTCGACCGCAACCGCCTCGAGCAGTACGACGGCCTCACCAGCGCCGCGGCCGAGCTCGGGTCCGCGCTCGTTCCCGCCCGGGTCGTCGCCCTCGGCTCGCGGCAGTCGCAGAGCTTCACCGTCACCATCGACGCCGGCTCGGACGCCGGGGTGGGTCCCGACATGACCGTCGTCAACAACGACGGCCTCGTCGGTCGGGTGCTGCGGGTGACGCGGAGCACCGCGACCGTCCTGCTCATCGTCGACCCCGACTCGACCGTCGGCGGTCGGGTCGGGTCGAGCATGGAGATCGGCTTCGTCACCGGCAGCGGGTCGCTGCAGGAGGCGGCGGGCCTCGACCTCCGGCTCGTCGACGACGCCTCCGTCCCGTCCCGCGACGACACCGTCGTGACGTGGGGCAGCAGCACCGGCCCCTACGCCCCGGGCGTGCCGATCGGCACGATCACCGAGGTCTACAGCTCACTGCGCGAGGCGTCCCAGCGCGCGGTGGTCGAGCCGTTCGTCGACTTCTCCGCCCTCGACGTCGTCGGCGTCATGGTGCCCAGCGGGTCGGCCAGCGACCGGGCGGTCGTCGAGGCCGACGGGAGCCTCCGGTGACGTACCTCCGCTGGGCGACCGCCTTCGCCGCCGTGGTCGTCGCGCTGACGCTCCAGGTCTCGCTGTTCCCGCACGTCGCGTGGCACGGCATCGTGCCCAACCTGTGCCTCCTCGTCGTGGTGGCCGCCGCCCTCACCGTCGAGGCGCCGTTCGCGCTGGTCCTCGGGTTCGCCGCTGGTCTCACGCTCGACCTGGCCCCGCCGGCCGACCACATCGCCGGCCGCTGGGCCCTGGCGCTCACCGTCGCGGCGTTCCTCGCCGCCCGGGTGCGCCAGGACCAGAAGCCGGGTGCCCTGGCCGTCATCGGGACGGTCGCCGCGTCGTCGTTCGTCGCGACGTCACTGTTCGCGCTGAGCGGCGTCCTGCTCAAGGACCCCACGATGTCGATCGCCGGCCTGCTCGAGGTCGTGCTGGTCGCGGTCGTCTGGGACGTGCTCCTCACCCCGTTCGTCCTGCCGCCGCTGATGAAGCTGTTCACCCGGCTCAGCCCCCAGTGGGCGACCACGTGAGCCCGGCCGCCGGCCGGAGCCGCCTGCGCCTCGTGGTCGTGCAGGCGCTGGCGTTCTCGCTGTTCGCCACGCTGTTCGTGCGCCTCTACTACCTCCAGGTGATCGGCGGCGAGGGCTACCAGGCACAGGCCGCCAACCAGTCGGTGCGCGACATCGTCGTCCAGCCGCAGCGTGGCCTGATCGTCGACAGCCAGGGCCGCCCGCTCGTGGCCAACCGCACCTCGTGGGTGATCTCCGTCGATCGCACCCTTCTCGGCAAGCTCGACGAGGGCCAGCGCACCGAGCTGGTCCGCCGGGTCGCCGTGGTCGTGGACAGCACGCCGAAGAAGGTCGAGGCGCGACTGGTCACCTGCGGCGACCCCGGCAGCATCCGCGACGTCTGCTGGAACGGCTCGCCCTTCCAGCCGGTCCCGGTCGCGACCGACGTGTCCAAGGACGTCGCGCTGCGCGTGCTCGAGCAGCCCGAGGACTACCCCGGCGTGCTGGCCGAGCAGCAGAGCGTCCGTTCCTACCCGCGGCCCTTCGGCATCAACCTCGCCCACGTGCTGGGCTACCTGAGCCCGATCACCGAGGACGAGTACGACCTCGCCTCCGAGCGCGACGACCGTTCCCTCAACGGCGCCTCCGTGGTGGGCCGCGCCGGCGTGGAGAAGGAGTACGACGAGTGGCTGCGCGGCCTGCCCGGCTACCGTCGTGTCGCCGTCGACTCGATGGGCCGGGTGCTCGGGGACGACTCGATGATCGAGAGCACGCCCGGTGACACGCTGGTCACCTCGATCGACGCCAAGGTGCAGGCGGTGGTGGAGAAGCAGCTCGCCGAGCGGATCGCCTACCAGCGCACCCAGGTCGACAAGGTCACCGGCCGCCCCTACGCCGCTGACTCCGGAGCTGCGGTGGTCCTCGACGCGAAGACCGGCCGGGTGGTCGCGATGGCGAGC
>CAZDAO010000578.1:0-2882 GCA_964503015.1 uncultured Nocardioides sp.
GGTGCTCGGCCCGCGCGAGGAGCGGCCGGACCTCACCATCGTCGTGGTCAACGACGACGGCGGCTCGATCTTCGCCACCCTCGAGCAGGGGGCCCCGGAGCACGCCGACCGCTTCGACACCCTCTTCGGCACGCCCCACGGCGTCGACCTCGCGAGCCTCTGCGCCGCCGTGCGTGTTCCGCACCTGCGGGTCACCAGCCTGCCCGAGCTCGAGCAGGCGCTCGCCATGCCCAACGGCGGTGTCGAGGTGGTCGAGGCGCGGGTCCGCCGCGACGACCGCCGTGAGCTGGACGAAAAGATCCGCGCGCTGACCCTCTGACGAGGATCAGCGCGCGGACGGTGCTGCTGGGGCGTTCAGTCGATCAGGAGGCGGGGGTCTCCCACACGCGCACCCAGTCGACGTACATGTGCTGCGGCAGCTTCGAGTCCTTCATCTCCAGGGCCTCGTAGTCGGAGGCGAGGAGGCTCAGGATGAGGTACTGCTCGGTCTTCGAGACGCGGGCCGACGTGCGCCAGGTCTCCTTGCCGTCGATGTAGAAGATGATCGACTTCGGGGTCCACTGCACCGAGAAGACGTGGTAGTTCTTCGACCAGCCGTCCTTCTTGTTCTTCAGGAACGACTTCGAGTCCTTGATCCACGAGCCGGTCTTGATCAGGCGCTTGCCCTTGTACCAGTGGATGAAGCTGGTGAGGCCACCCTGCGGGTGCTTGTCACCGAAGTACTCGATGATGTCGATCTCGTGGCCGTCGCTGCCGGGCTGGTTCTCGCCGACGGGCTGCATCCAGAAGCTCGAGTGCTGGCCCTGCGACTTGTGCATCTTCACGCGCGCGGCGGCGACGCCGTACTTGAAGGTGAAGCCGTCACGCGAGCCGATGTGGCCGTTGAGGCGGTAGGAGATCTTCTTCTTCAGCTTGCGCGACTTCGCCAGGCACTTGCCCGAGCGGGTCTTGTCCTTGATGACGCTCAGGCGCACGGCACCGCCGGCGACCTTGACGGCCGACGGGTCGCCCTTGGAGCAGTAGCGCTTGCTGGAGGGCTCGTAGTCCTGGCCGCGCATGCTCCACGCGGGGCCGAGCGTGCTGCCGGAGAACTCGTCGGAGAACGTGGGGGTCACCCAGCGCGCGGTGTCGGCGCTCTTGCTGGTGACCTTCTTCAGGCCCTTGAACTTCTGCGCGGTCACGCGGTAGGTGAGCGGCTGGCCTCCCTTGGAGACGGCGGCGCGGAAGTACGCACGACCCGACTTCTCCTGCTTGGCGGTGCCGACCTTCTTCCACGACGAGCCGCGGAGCTGCTCGAGGACGACCTTGCGGCCGACCTTCACGGGCTTGATCGTGGCGGTGACGGCGCCCTTGGCGCTGTTGGCGCTGGCGGCGCGACGGCCCTGCTGGACGATCTGGGGCAGCACCTCCAGCGAGACCTTCTGGCCGGCCTTCTTGCGCACCGACGTCGACGCGGACTGCGCCGAGGAATCGGTGGCAGAGCCGGACTCGGTCGACAACAGCATTGACGCGGGCAGGAGCAGCGCGGCGACGCTGCCTGCGAGCACGCGGCGTGCAGACATGTGAACTCTCTTCGTCTCGGGTGCGATAGGTGTTTCCCCCAGGGCACTCCACCCGTCGGAGGCGGCACCACCCTAACCTCGCACCCCACCAGTCACGCATTCGACGCGAAAAGTCGGCCGAGGTTCTGCGGGCATAGTCTGGGCTCATGCGCATCACCAAGTTCGGGCATGCCTGTGTGCGGGTCGAGCAGGACGGGCGCGTGCTCGTGCTGGACCCCGGGGTCTTCACCGACGTGGCTGCTCTCGAGGGCGCCGATGCCGTGCTCATCACCCACGAGCACGCCGACCACGTCCATCCCGACCACCTCCGTGGCAGCGACGCCCCGATCTGGACGATCGCCGCGGTCGAGCGGCGGCTGCGCCAGGAGGCGCCCGAGGTGGCCGAGCGCGTCACGGTCGTGCGCCCGGGCGACCGGCTCCGGGTGGCCGGGGTCGACGTCGAGGTCGTCGGGGAGAAGCACGCGGTGATCCACCCCGACTACGACCGCTTCGACAACTCCGGCTACCTCCTCGAGGCGGGCGGCCGCGGTGTCTACCACCCCGGTGACGCGCTGACGCCGCCCCCGCGCGCGGTCGACGTGCTCCTCGCGCCGGTCAGCGCGCCGTGGCTCAAGGTCTCCGAGGCGATCGACTTCGTCCGCGAGGTGGCGGCGCCGACGTCGCTGGCCATCCACGACCGGGTCTACAGCGACATCGGCCTCGACATGGTCGCCACCCACATGGCCAACCTGCTGCCCGACGAGATGGCGTTCGAGCGGCGCGAGCCCGGCCAGGACCTCTAGGACCTCACAGCCTCCAGGGCCCGACCGTCGGCGTCGTGGGGCTCAGCCGGCCTCGAGGGCGTCGCGCACCGGGACGAACTTGGCCTGCGACTCGGCGAGCTCGGCCTCCGGGTCGGAGCTGGCGACGATGCCGCACCCGGCGAAGAGGCGTACGCCGCCGTCGGTGACCGCGGCCGAGCGCAGCGCGATGCCCCACTCGCCGTCGCCCGACGCGTCCATCCAGCCGACGGGTCCGGCGTAGCGGTCGCGCGGCATGCCCTCGATCTCGGCGATGAGGCGCGTGGCCGCGAGGGTCGGGGTCCCGCCCACGGCGGCGGAGGGGTGCAGCGACTCGGCGAGCTGGAGCGACGTCGCGACGTCGTGCACCACGCCGTTCACGTCGGTGGCCAGGTGCATGACGTTGGGCAGGTGCAGCACGAACGGCGCCTCCGGCACGTTCATCGACGAGCAGTGCGGCTCCAGTGCGTCGGCGACCGAGCGGACGGCGTACTCGTGCTCCTCGAGGTCCTTCGACGAGCGCGACAGCGCGCCCGCCAGC
>CAZDAO010000579.1:0-2865 GCA_964503015.1 uncultured Nocardioides sp.
GGAGGTTCTCCGCGGAGGTGTCGCGCAGCAGCACCTCGAGGCCGAGGCGCCGGCACACGAGGGCGACCGACGTGCCGATGAGCCCGGCACCGACCACCTCGACCGGCCCGGTCAGGGCGTCCCCGGGATGCGGGTCAGTCATGACTGGTGGTCCGCGCCAGGTCCCGCCGCAGGTTGGCGGCGCCGTGGAGGTACACGTGGGTCACCTCGGCGCGCGGCAGGTCGGTCTCGACGTGCGCCATCAGCCGCACCACGCGGGGCATCGACCCCTCGATCTCGAGCTCGCGGGCACAGACCAGCGGCACGTCGGAGAAGCCCAGCTGCCGTGCGGCATACGCCGGGAACTCGCTGGTCAGGTCGCTGGTCGCGGTGAAGATGATCGAGATGAAGTCGTCGACCGCGAGGTCGTTGGCTGCCATCACGTCGGTGACCAGCTCCGCGACCCGGTCGAGCATGTGCTCCCGGGTGTCCTCGTCGAGCTGGGTCGCGCCTCGTACTGCCCTCACTGCCACGGGAGCACCCTAGGCCAGCCGCCCGTGTCCCCCGCGCCGCGTCTCGCGTGGCGGGGCTCAGGCGGGCTGGTAGCTCCCGAACGACCAGTGGTTGCCCTCCGGGTCGGTCACGCTGCCGCCGCGTCCGCCGTAGTCCTGGTCGACCATCGGCCGCACCACCGCGCCGCCTGCCGCCACCGCGGCCTCGAAGACCCGGTCGGGATCCGGGGTCACGAGGTACGCCGCTGCCGGACCCGTGCCGGCGATCGCGGAGTCCGGGCGGTCGGAGCCGAACATGATGCCGCCGCCGCCGGGCCACGCCCACTCGGCGTGCACCACCACCGAGGCGTCCGCCTCGTCGCGGTAGGTCGCGTGCTCGGTGAACCCGACCGCACGCAGCCAGGCGATCATCGCGTCGGCGTCGCGCACGGAGAAGGTGTGCCACAGGGTCGTCTCGGACACGTCGGTCCGCCCGGTCTGCTCGGTCTGCTCGGTCTGCTCGGTCATGGAGGGTCCTCCTGGTCGTCGGCCGGCTGGTCCGGCCGCCGACCTCACGATGGCGTGGAACGGCCAGCGGTGGCTTGGACGATTGGGAACTCCCGCCGCAACCACTCCGTCGGGCTGCACCCGGCGAAGCCGGTCCACTCCCGCGTGAGGTGTGCCTGGTCGGCGTACCCGCTGTCCGCGGCGACCCGCGCCACCGACACCTCCCCGTCGAGGGCGGCCCGGCGCAGGCGGCCGTGGGCGGCGGAGAAGCGGGCGAGGCGCTGGTAGGTCTTGGGGGTGACCCCGACCTCGTCGCGCACGAGCGTCGCGAGCCGGCGACGGCTGTAGCCCACGTCGGCGGCCGTCGCCGCGACGGGCACGCCGCGGGTCAGCAGTGCCATCGCCCGCCCGACCTCGGGTCGCAGGACCGGCCGGTCGTGGCGGCGCAGCGCCGCCACGAGGTCGCGCTCGAGCACGGCCAGCCGTCCCTGCCAGGTCGGCTGGTCCGCCAGACGCTCGGGCAGGTCGGCGAGACCGGTGTCGACGTCGGCGAGGGTGAGGAGCTCCCCGGCCAGGGCACGGGCGGGCACGCCCCAGAGTGCGCGCGCACCGGCCGGGGCGAGGCTGAGCTGGATGCCGCACTGGTGGTGGCCGTGGTGGACCGCGGCCGCCGCGGTGTGCAGCCCCGACACCGACGACCAGCCGGCGGTGCGGGTGTGCGGGGCGCCGTCCCACGACACCTCGAGCGGCTGGCCGATCGGCAGGACGAACGTCAGCCCGGTCGACGGCATCCCGATGTGCACCCCGGGGCCGCCGAACGGGACGTCGTAGACCACGATCGAGCGGACGTGGGGCGCCAGCGCCGGAGGCACGGTGGCCATGGGGTCACCCTAGGCCTGCGGACCGACGTCGGGTCAGAGCTCGGCGGTGTCCATCAGCTCGCCGAGCTCGGCGACGGTCAGCTCGCGCATCTCCCCCGACCTCAGCCTGGCCAGGGTGACCGGCCCGATCGACGTGCGGGTCAGGCGGCGTACGGGGTGCCCCACGTGGTCGAGCAGCCGACGCACGATCCGGTTGCGGCCCTCGTGGATGGTGAGCTCCACGATCGAGCGGTTGCGGCCCTCCCGGCGCGGGTCTCCGCCGACGACGCGGGCGCTGCTGACCGTGACGGGACCGTCGTCGAGGGTGACGCCGGCGAGGAGCTGGCGGATCGTCCGCACGTGGACCTCGCCCTCCACCTCGGCGACGTAGGTCTTGTCGACCTCGTGCGAGGGGTGCGCGAGGTGCTGGGCGAAGTCGCCGTCGTTGGTGAGGATGATCAGGCCCTCGGTGTCGGTGTCGAGCCGGCCGACGTGGAAGAGCCGCTCCGGCCGGTCGGCGACCAGGTCGCCGAGGGTGCGCCGGCCCTCCGGGTCGCTCATCGTGGACACGACCCCACGGGGCTTGTTGAGCACGAGGTAGACCTTGTCGCTGATCGGCGGCAGCCTCTTGCCGTCGACCCTGATGACAGCGGTGCGCGGGTCGACCTTGGTGCCCAGGCGGGTGACCACCTCGCCGTCGACCTCGACGAGGCCGTCGAGCATCAGCTCCTCGCACTTTCGCCGGCTGGCGACACCGGACTGGGCGAGCAGCTTCTGCAGGCGGATGAGGCCGTCCTCGTCGGTCTCGGGGCGCTGGGAGGCGGGCTGGTCGTTGTCGGGTGCGTCGTGGGGCTTCATGTGGTTTCGGGGTCCCTGCGGAAGCGCGAGCGGAGCGAGTGGTTTCGTGGGGTGATCAAGTGGTTTCGGGGTCCCTGCGGAAGCGCGAGCGGAGCGAGTGGTCTCGTGGGGTGGTCATGTGATCTCGGTGCCACCGTCGGGCTCGGTGCCCGCACCGCTGTGCGGCGAGG
>CAZDAO010000580.1:0-2848 GCA_964503015.1 uncultured Nocardioides sp.
CGCCCACCTCGGCGAGGGAGACCCGGTCGGAGTAGCACGCCATGTCGAGCGCCACGATGGCGTCTCCCAGCCCAGCGGCGTACCGCATCTCGTAGACCACTGACCGCACGGCCAACGTGATGGGCACGCCGTCGACCACCTCGATCTCGTCGGGGTGGAGGAACTCCTGGCTCACCGCGAACCCCGGCTGGGCGATGAGGTGCCGCCGCGCCACGAGCGGCACAGCGAGCTCGACGACACCGTCCCGAGTGCCGCCGAACCATGCCGCGCCTCCCCAGTGCAAGGCAGCCCAACCGGTCACCGCCTCGTCGTCGCCCAGCACCGCTGCTGCTTCGACGATCCGCTGCTCTACCGTCCGCTCGACCGTGGCAGGCACGACGAAGCCGCGACTCGTCGTACGCCAGTTGGCGCCCCGCGCCTGCCCTGGTGTCGGTCCGTCGAGGCCGGAGCGGTCCACGGCCACGGGCGCGACGAGTCCGGGACGACGAGGGTGGAACGGCGGTGGGGTGAACATGACGGAGAGGCTTCCCCTCCCGACGCCGCCCCAGCCGTTGTCCACAGACCGGATCTCGCCCGCCCTGCCCCCCGGGGTAGTCCAGTGGCGAACCGTCGTGGATGCAGCCCCCGACGAGCAGTTCGCCACTGGACTACCCCGGGGCGGGAGCCATTCGCCACTGGACTACGTCGCCAAGATGCGGGCGGCCGCCTCGGAAGGGGACAGCAGGGTGGTGTCCAGGCGGAGGTGGGGGAAGTCGCCGAGGACCGCGTCGCCGGGGAGAGGACCGTCGGCGGAGGTGTTCATCGTCAGGGTCGCCTCCCGCTCGCGGATGTGGACCGCCGAGCGGTGGAGGTCGCGCTTGGACGGCTTGGCGGCGAGCCGGTCGGCGCCGTCGTTGCGGCCCAGCCGCGTGTCGAGGTCGGCGTACAGCTCGACGAAGCGCACCTCCAGCCCGCGGTCGGCGTACGGCGCGACGAGCCCGCGGACGTACGCCGCGTCCCCCACGCCCGCGAGGTCCCAGACCGTGGTGACCACCAGGCGTACGTCGTGGGCGGCCGCCTCCTCGATCACCCGGCGGCGGAGCTCGCCGTTGAGCACCCGGAACGCCGGGCTCGCCTGGCCGAAGACCTCGTGCAGCGGCTCGATGGTGTGGTGGTTGTGGAACAGCCGGAAGTCCGAGGCGTCGCACACGGCCCGGCCGACCGTCATCTTCCCGACAGCCGGCGGGCCGAACACCACGATGAGCTCCCCCGAAGTCATGGGCGAAGGCTAAGGGGCCGCGGCAGGCCGCCGGAGATCGCGCGGCAGTAGTCCAGTGACGAACCGTCGTGGATCCGGCCCTCGACGAGCGGTTCACCACTGGACTACCGAGGTAGGTGGACCGGTATTCGGTGTTGCCAAGTACCGGTACTCTGTGTCACTGACTACCAGTACTCACTGTCACCGAATACCAGTGCCGCCGACCACCGGCGCCACCGACCCACGAGAGGAGGGCGGCATGGGCAGCAAGCAGCTGACCGAGATGCTCAAGGGCACCCTCGAAGGGATCGTGCTCGCGATCCTGGAGGCGCAGCCGGCCTACGGCTACGAGATCACCGCGTGGCTGCGCGAGCAGGGCTTCACCGACATCGTCGAGGGCACGGTGTACGCCGTCCTCGTCCGCATCGAGCAGCGGGGTCTCGTCGACGTGGAGAAGGTCCCGTCCGAGAAGGGCCCGCCGCGCAAGGTCTACACGCTCAACGCCGAGGGCCGCGCCGTCCTCGCCGAGTTCTGGAGGAACTGGGAGTTCCTCTCCGCCCGCATCCACCACCTGCACGACAAGGAGAACTGACATGGCCGCCAAGTGGCTCGAGACCATCACCGGATCGCTGGACCAGAAGAAGCAGTACAAGCAGGCCAAGGCGCGCGTCGAGGCGCTGCCCGAGCCCTACGCGAGCGCCGCCGGGGCCGTCAACCGCTACCTCATGTACTTCGGCGGCGTCGTCGACGGCGACGTCATCGTGCGCATGTTCGTCGACCTCGCCGACCTGTGGGAGCAGGCCGCGGCCGACGGCACGCCCGTGCGCGAGATCGTGGGGGACGACCCCGTCGCGTTCGCGGAGGGCTACGCCGAGGCCTACGGCGGCAAGCGCTGGATCGACAAGGAGCGTGCCCGCCTCGTCCGGGCCATCGACGACCTCGACACCGGGGCGTCGTCATGACCGCCACCGCCATCCGTGCCCGGGGGATCACCAAGGCCTACGGCGAGCTCGAGGTGCTCCGGGGGGTCGACCTGGAGGTCGCCCCCGGCAGCATCGTCGCCCTGCTCGGCTCCAACGGCGCCGGGAAGACGACGCTGGCCAAGATCCTGGCCACGCTGCTGCGGGCGGACGCGGGGACGGCCGTCGTCCACGGGTACGACGTGGGCGCCGAGCCCGGCGACGTACGCGAGTCCATCAGCCTCACGGGGCAGTTCGCGGCGGTCGACGAGGTGCTCACCGGACGGGAGAACCTCGCCCTGGTGGCCCGGCTCCGGCACGTGCCCGACCCCGGTGCTGTCGCCGACGAGCTGCTGGAGCGGTTCGACCTGGTCGAGGCCGGCGACCGCCGCGCCGGGACGTACTCCGGTGGCATGCGCCGGCGCCTCGACATCGCGATGAGCCTGATCGGCGACCCGCCGGTCGTGTTCCTCGACGAGCCGACCACCGGGCTCGACCCGCAGGCCCGCAACGAGGTGTGGCAGACCGTGCGGCAGCTCGCCGCGTCCGGCACCACCGTCCTGCTCACCACGCAGTACCTCGAGGAGGCCGAGCACCTCGCGGACCGCATCGCGATCCTCCACGAGGGCCGCATCGTCCAGAACGGCACGCT
>CAZDAO010000581.1:0-2838 GCA_964503015.1 uncultured Nocardioides sp.
ACGGGGTCTTCGACAGGTTCCCCCGGCTGAAGATCGTCATCGGCCACATGGGCGAAGGCCTGCCGTTCTACTACGAGCGGATCGCCAACGACATGGGGGAGCCGACCCAGAAGTCGCTCGAGAAGCCCGTCGACCAGTACTTCCAGGACAACTTCTGGTTCACGACCAGCGCGTTCTTCCAGGACGACCTGCTCCACCTCCTGCGCTGAAGCACATCAGCGTCGACCGCGTCATGTTCGCGACGGACTATCCCTTCATCGACAGCATCAAGGAGGGGACCGACTGGTTCCGGGTAGTCGACCTGCCACGCGAGGACAAGGAGAAGATCGCGTTCCGCCACGCCGAGGACCTGTTCGGCATCACGATCTGACGGCAGCGGGCTCGCCCGTCAGAGGTAGCGGTCGAACCACTCGAGGATCCGGTCGGGTTCGCGCTGGAAGTAGGCGTAGCCGTCCCATCGGCGCGTCGTCCCCTCGATCCAGAACAGGTCCTTCTCGTCGGTGGCGATGTTGTCGTGGATCGCCTGGACGTCGCTCGGATGCGTGTAGACGTCGTCGCGCACCTGGTAGAGCAGCGTCGGCACCCGCACGCTGCTCGCCCACGGGACCGGCGACATCTCGTCGATGTGGAAGCTCGTCCTGCGGAAGACGAGCTCGTCGAGCTCCTGCATCCGGTCCGAGGAGATGTCGAAGCGCTCCAGGGCGCGGGCCATGGACACCCCGGCGGACAGCGGCTGGGGGCTGACCATGCACCGCACGTCGTCGAACTCCGCGGGGGCGCGGGTCATGGCCTTCATCGTGGCGTTGGCGCCGACGCACCGGCTGAGCAGGCCGATGCGCGCTCCGGCGAGGTCGGGCCTGCTCCGCGCGTAGCGCAACGACCCGATGACGTCGCGCGACTCGAAGTTCCCGACGGTGAAGACGCCGCCGTTGCCCGTGCCGCTCTGGCCGAAGTTCCGCAGGTCGTAGGCGAGGACGTGGTAGCCGGCGTCGTGGAGCAGCTGGTAGTCCGGCACGAAGTCGATCTCGAAGTCGTTGCCAGTCGCGGCGGCGATGGAGCGCCACGGCTCGAGGTGGGACGGCAGGCCCGCGCGGTTGAACCAGCGCGGGTGGTTGGCGACGACCAGCCGGTCCGAGCCCGGGGCGGGGATGAACCACCCCTCGAGCGGTACGCCGTCCTCGGACGGGAAGGTCACGTCCTCGTAGTCCAGGCCGACCTCCGACGGTCGGTGGTGGATCGGGGCGCGGGGCCAGTCGACGAAGCTGTCGGCCATCATCTGGAGCGTCTCGGTGACGCGTGCGTCGTCTGTCGTAGTCATGGCATCGACCGTGCCGCCTGCGGGCCGACGCAACCAGACACACGCTGTACCTGTCACGGACCGTGGTCGCCTCGCACACTGGAGTCGTGGACAAGGACGAGCTGGCAGGGTTCCTGCGGAGCAGGCGGGAGCGCATCACCCCCGCGGACGTCGGCCTGCCGGCCGGCACCCGGCGACGTACACCGGGACTGCGCCGGGAGGAGGTCGCCCAGCTGGCGTTCATCTCGACCGAGTACTACACCCGCCTCGAGCAGGGGCGTGCGCCGTGGCCGTCCCGGGAGGTGCTGGCCGGCCTCACGCGCGCCCTCCGGCTCGACGACGCCGAGCGGGACCACCTCCACCGGCTCGCCGGCTCGCCGGTGGCCGAGCGGCTGGGTCCGTCGCGCGAGGTGCGCCCGAGCGTCCTGGAGCTGATCGACCGCGTGCCCCACGCCGCCGCGCTCGTCACCTCGGCGACCTTCGAGGTGATCGCCTGGAACTCGCTCGCGGCAGCGCTGATGGAGGACTTCTCGGCGCTCGCGCGCGAGGACCGCAACCTGGCCCGTCGCCTGTTCCTGGGGCCGCACCGGCACGGCCAGCGGCTCTACGGCGTGTCCGATGTCGCGGAGTTCGCCCGGTACGTCGCAGCGAGACTTCGCGTGGCCCTCGCTCGCTACCCGCGGGACCCGGAGCTGGCAGGACTCGTCGCAGACCTGCAGCAGGGCAGCGAGGAGTTCGCCCGACTCTGGGAGCTGCACGACGTGACCGCGCAACCGGCCCTCGTCAAGACGTTCGACCACCGCGTCGTGGGTCCCGTCGCGGTCGCCTGCGACACCTTCGACATCACCGAGCAGGGCCAGCAGCTCGTCCTCTACACCGCCGAGCCCGGCTCGCCGGACGAGGCGTCGCTGCAGCTGCTGTCGGTCATCGGCACCCAGCGCATGGACGAGGCGCGCTGAGCAGTCGCAGGCTCGGCAGACTGGCGGCCATGACAGTGCGGCCGGTCGACATGCCGGCGATCGACTTCGGCGAGGGCGCGCGCTGGTGGACCTCGGGTCCGGTGGAGGGCCCGGTCCAGGTCGACCTGCTCGCCGGGCGGTTGCTCGCAGTCGGCCCGTCCGGGACGACCGAGGTGCTCGCCCTCGACGTGCCGCTGGGAGCCGCCGCGCCTCGCGCAGGAGGCGGGCTGGCGTTGGTGGCCGGCACGGCCGTGCACCTGCTGGACGAGGAGGGGGAGGTCGTCGTCGACACCGGCCTGGACCCGCGCGTGGTGCGCGTCAACGACGCGTGCACCGACGGGCGTGGGCGGTTGTGGTTCGGCGTGATGGCGTACGACGCCGCGCCGGGTGGCGGCTCGTTGTGGTGCCTCGAGCCGGACCGGAGCCTCACCTGCGTCCTCGACGGACTGGACATCCCCAACGGCCCGGTGATCGACGACGAGCGCGGACTGCTCTACCTCGCCGACAGCGCGGGCGGCCGCATCCTCCGCGGGCCGGTCGACGTCGCCACCGGCGAGCTGGGCGTCCTCGAGACGTTCGCGC
>CAZDAO010000582.1:0-2830 GCA_964503015.1 uncultured Nocardioides sp.
GCCGCGCACCGGGTCGCTGTTCAAGTCGATGACCCTCGACACCGTCAGCCTCGAGGACGCCGTCAAGCTGCTCGACCTCCCGCGGGTCGTCGGCGTCGACGAGGACGGCACGGAGATCACCGCGCAGAACGGACGCTACGGGCCGTACCTCAAGAAGGGCACCGACTCCCGCTCGCTGACGTCCGAGGACCAGATCTTCGACATCACCCTCGACCAGGCCAAGGCGATCTACGCCCAGCCCAAGCAGCGCGGCCGCGGCGCGGCCACCCCGCCGCTCAAGGAGCTCGGCAACGACCCCGTCTCCGGGCAGCCGGTGATCGTCAAGGCAGGCCGCTTCGGCGAGTACGTCACCGACGGCGAGTACAACGCCACGCTCCGCAAGGACGACACCGTCGAGTCGATCACCCTCGAGCGCGCCGCCGAGCTGCTCGCCGAGCGCCGCGAGCGCGGCCCGGCGAAGAAGACGGCGAAGAAGGGCGCGAAGAAGGCGCCGGCGAAGAAGACCGCGGCCAAGAAGACGGCTGCCAAGAAGGCCCCGGCGAAGAAGACCGCTGCGAAGAAGACGGCGAAGAAGTCCTGACGCCGACAGTGGAGGTCCGGGCCCGACCTAGGGGCCCAGGACTCCATTGTCTGCCCAGACGGCCAGCGCAGGGCGGCGGCTGACGCCAGTTTCATCCCTCGGTCGCTGTTTGAGACCGCGCCCCGCTGGATACGTTCCCTGCGACGGTGTGACGCGTGACCACGGGGGACCGCGCCGCCGCGGACGGAAGTGACCCACAGTGACCCACCTGGCCACCACAGCCCGCACCGCCCTGCTGACCACGCTCGCGCTCGTCGCGAGCCCGTTGCTCGTCGTCCAGGCGAGCGCGCCGGCCCATGCGGCAGTGAGCGTGTTCCCGGTCCCGACGAGCAACGCGGGCCTCGGACGCATCGTCACCGCTCCCGACGGCAACATGTGGTTCGTCGAGGAGAACAGCAACAAGATCGGCCGCATCACCCCTGGCGGCCAGATCAGCGAGTTCGGTCTCGGGGAGCAGACCACGGAGGACAGCCGGGTCCTCGACGTCGACGTCGCCCCCGACGGCAAGGTGTGGGTCGTCTACGACTCGGGCTGGCACGCAGCGCGGATCGACCCGGCCGCGGGCACCGGTGACCGCTTCGCCCTCGGTGACTTCCCCTACGGTGGGGCGGTCCGGGTGGGTCCCGACGGCGCCGCGTGGATCACCATGAACTTCGACGAGTCCGGCGTCATCCGGATCGTCCCCGGCCAGCCCTTCAGCTGGACGGACAACTCGCCCGAGTGCGACGACGTCCTGGGTGAGGCTAACGACGGCACGATGTGGTGCCAGGGCGGCGAGGCCTCGGCGCAGGACACGATCGTGCGTCTCGGCCCCGACGCCAACAGCGGGACGACCTACCCCCTGCCCAGCGACGCGACCTACCCCAACGCACTCACCGGGGGGCCTGTCGGCTCGATCTGGTTCACCCGCAGCAGCGACGGCAGCTGGCTGACCTCTCCGCGGAACGGCTCCATCGGATACCTCGACGCCGCCACCGGCGCCACCCAGATCTGGAGCACCGGCTCGCGGACAGCCCCGCAGGACCTGGTGCGCGGTCCCGACAACCAGATGTGGTTCACCAACGCCGGCTTGTCGCCCGGCATCGGCCACATCTCCGCCAACGGGGTGGGTGCGATCACCTCGGTCGGAAACTACGAGCCGACCTCGCTGACCTTCGGCCCCGACGGCGCGATCTGGTTCACCGACGCCAAGAACAACTCCATCGTCCGCGTCACCACCGACCAGCTGCAGACCACCAACATCGACCTGGGCGACGGCGTCACGATGGTCTCGCCGCCGACCGCTCCCACGCCCACGCCGACGCCGGCGCCGGCGCCGGAGGACCGGTCGGTCGGGGCGCTGCCCAAGGTGAAGGGCGTCGCCAAGGTCAAGCGCGGCAGGATCACCGTGCCCGTGCTGTGCGGTCCTGACGTGTCCGGCTGCCGCGGACGCCTCGGCCTCGAGACCACGAAGGGCGGCAAGGCGCTCGGCAAGCAGAAGGCCTACCGGATCGCCCCGGGCAAGAAGGCCAAGGTCAAGGTCAAGCTGTCCAGGAAGGGCATGCGGCTCCTCCGCCCCGGCAAGGTCCACAAGGTGCGCGTCGAGCTCACCGCCCCCGGCTCGAAGAAGGTGCTGGTGAAGAGGACGATCAAGGTACGCCGCGGCTGACGCGGGTGGTCGGGGCGCGCGGGGTGTCTGTCCCACCCCGCCCGTAGGGTGTGCCACGTGAGCGCAGGCGTCTACTCCGACCGCGGGCTCTTCGTCTGCTTCGAGGGCGGCGAGGGTGCGGGCAAGTCCACCCAGTCGCGCCTGCTCCACGACTGGCTCGTCGAGCAGGGGCGGACCGTCCTGCTCACCTTCGAGCCGGGCGACACGCCGGTCGGCAAGGAGCTGCGGCGGATCGTCCTCGACCCCGCGACCGGCGACCTCTCCGACCGCACCGAGGCGCTGCTCTACGCCGCCGACAAGGCCGAGCACGTCGACCACGTCGTGCTGCCCGCGCTGGCGCGCGACGAGGTCGTGATCACCGACCGCTACGTCGACTCGACCCTGGCCTACCAAGGAGCGGGTCGCACTCTGGTCGTCGCGGAGGTCGAGGCCGTCGCCCGCTGGGCGACCGGCGACCTGCGCCCCCACCTCACCGTCGTGCTCGACCTCGCGCCGGAGGCCGGCCTGGGCCGCTTCGACGAGCGCGACCGCATCGAGGGCCAGTCCCTGGAGTTCCACCAGAGGGTGCGGCAGGGCTTCCTCGACCTGGCGGCAGCCGACCC
>CAZDAO010000583.1:0-2808 GCA_964503015.1 uncultured Nocardioides sp.
GTGCTGGCGGCGCCCTGCTGCCACCACGACATCGCGGCGCAGCTGCGCTCCGCGCCGAGCCCGGCGCCGTACGCCATGCTGACCCGGCACGGCATCCTGCGCGAGCGCTTCGCCGACACCCTCACCGACGCGCTGCGGGCCACGCTGCTGCGGCGCGAGGGCTACCGGGTCGACGTCGTCGAGTTCGTCGAGAGCGCCCACACGCCGCGCAACACCCTCCTGCGCGCGGTCCGCACGCCGGGCAGCGCCGGGGCACGCGAGGACGCGGCGAGGGAGTACGACGAGCTCCTGGCCGCGTGGGGAGTGCGCCCGAGGCTCGGCGAGCTGCTGTGAGGCGTGTCGCCGCCGGCGTCGTCGTGGCGCTGCCGTTCCTGCTCGGTGCGGCGGCAGGCGAACCGCCGCCCGCGAGCCGCACGGCGTTCGGCTTCGCCGACCCGGAGATCGTCGAGTCGAGCGGGCTCGCCGTGACCGGCGGGCTCGTCGTCACGACGAACGACTCCGGCGACAGCGGGCGGGTCTTCGCCGTCGACCCCGCCGACGGCGCGACCGTCGGGGTGACGTCGTGGGACCGGGCCCCGGTCGACGTCGAGGCGCTCGCGCCGGCCGGACCGGGTCACGTCTGGGTGGCCGACATCGGCGACAACCGCCACGCGCGCTCGTCCGTGGAGGTGCTCCGGGTCCCGGTCGGTCGCGGCGACGTCACCGCGACGCCCGCGGCGTACGAGCTCGTCTACCCCGACGGCCCGAGCGACGCCGAGGCGCTGGTGGCCCATCCCGTCACCGGCCGCCTCTTCGTCATCACCAAGGGCGTCTTCGGGGGCACGGTGTACGCCGCCCCCGCGGACCTCGACGCGGACGCGCCCAACCGCCTGGAGGAGGTGGCCGACGCGCCCGGCATCGTGACCGACGCCACCTTCCTGCCGGGCGGGGGCGGTGTGGTGATGCGCACCTACACGCGGGCCCACGTCGTCGCGTTCCCGTCGTGGGAGGACGTGACCGCGTGGGACCTGCCGGCCCAGGACCAGGGCGAGGGCGTGGCGGTCTCCGGGCGCGACCTGCTCGTCAGCAGCGAGGGAGCCCGCTCGCGCGTGCTGGCCGTGCCGCTGCCCGCGGAGGCCCGCACCACTGCCCTCCGGGCACCGGCGTGGACCGCGCTCCGCTGGCTGTCGACCGCGCGCGGGCTGCCGCTGTAGGTCAGGCCAGCGCTGCGTCGAGCGCGGCCTGGACGTGGAGGGTCGTGCACGGGAAGACGGGCAGCTCGACGTCGGCCTGCTTGACCAGCAGCTCGAGCTCGGTGCAGCCGAGCAGCACGCCTCCGGCGCCGGCGTCCCAGAGCTCCTCGATGATCGAGACGACCCGGCTGCGGGTGCGCGGCAGCACGACCCCGTGCACCAGCTCCTCGTAGATCGCGTCGTTGAGGAAGTCGTGGTGGTGCTCGTCGGGGACGATCACCGACAGGCCGTGGCTGGCGAGCCGGTCGACGAAGAAGGACTCCGACATCGCGACCTTGGTGCCGATCAGTCCGACGGTCTCGACCCCGGAGGCCTTGACGGCGGCAGCCACGACGTCGGCCAGGTGCAGGACCGGGATCTCCACGGCCTCCTCGACCTGGTCGGCGACCTTGTGGAAGGTCGTCGTGCAGAGGAGCAGGAAGTCGGCGCCCGCCCGCTCGACGCCACGGGCCGCGTCGGCCAGCAGCATGCCGACCTGGTCCCAGCGCTCCTCGTCCTCGAGGTGGGTCACCTCGGCGAAGTCGACCGTGGTCAGGGCCAGCTTGGGGGAGGACAGGCCGCCGAGGCGCTCCCGCATCCCGAGGTTGAGGTCGCGGTAGTAGGCCGCACTGCTCTCCCAGCTCATGCCGCCGACGAGTCCGATGGTCTTCACGCGCGGCAGTCTCCCACGGATACGCCCGCACCCCTCACCGTCTCGCCTGCTGCGCAACGCCATCCGGGCGCGCTGGCTGCGTTGTCGCGCGCTCGACGGGCAACCCCGGCCCGCCTCGGCGCTCCGCCTTGCCATCGCACCCGCCTGACGCTGCTCGCGACGGCGAACGGCGACGGGTGAGGGCGTCAGGACCGGTGCACCTTGTGTGCCGCTGCTTGGGCGCGGGGCTTGATGACGAGCTCGTCGATGTCGACGTGGGAGGGCCGGGTGGCGACCCAGGCGATGGCGTCCGCGACGTCCTCCGCGACGAGCGGCTGGTCCACGCCGGCGTACACCGCGTCGGCCTTCTCCTGGTCGCCGCCGAAGCGCACCAGCGAGAACTCGTCGGTGCGCACCATCCCGGGGGCGACCTCGGTGATCCGGATCGGCTCGCCGTTGAGCTCCAGGCGCAGCGTCTCGGTCACCACCTTCACGCCGTGCTTGGCGGCGGTGTAGCCGGCGCCGCCCTCGTAGGCCCAGCGCCCGGCCGTCGAGCCGACGTTGACGATCACGCCGTCCCCGCTGGCCCGCAGGGCGGGCAGCAGCGCCTTGGTCACCCGCACCAGGCCGAGCACGTTGACGTCGTACATCCAGCGCCAGCCGTCGACGTCTGCGGCGTCGACGCGGTCGGTGCCGATGGCGCCGCCGGCGTTGTTGACCAGCACGTGGCACACCGGCACGGCCGCGGCCAGCACCGCCACCGAGTCGTCGTCGGTGACGTCGCAGGTGACCGCCTCGCCGCCGATCTCCGCTGCGAGGTCCTCGATGCGCTCGGTGCGCCGGGCGGCGCACACCACGCGGAACCCCTGCGCGGCGAGCGCGCGGGCGGTCGCGGCACCGATGCCGCTCGAGGCGCCCGTGACGACGGCCGTGCGGGGCTGGGTG
>CAZDAO010000584.1:0-2793 GCA_964503015.1 uncultured Nocardioides sp.
TTGATCGAGGAGGCCGCCTCCTCGGGGGCGAGCCGGCCGGAGGCGACCCGCTGCTCCAGCAGGTGGACCTTGCCCTCCAGCTCGTCGAAGCGCTTGGTGAAGAACTCCAGGGCCTCGGCCGGCGTGCCGGCCTCGTAGGACCCGACGGAGCGTTCGCCATCGGCGGTGCGGACGTAGACGGTGCCGTCCTCGGCCACCCGGCCCCACGGCATCTCTGCCGGGGCCGCGTCGTCTCGGGACTGCTTGTCGGCGCTCATGGTCGCCCATCGTAGTCATGGCGAGGAGGGCCCTCGGTAGGCTTCCCACCGAGGCGAGGCGCCACGCCCGCGTCACGCAGCAACGACCAGCATCGACGAGTAGACGACCAGCAAGGACTGACGCCCGTGTTCATCGCCGGCTTCCCCGCGGGACCGTGGGGGACCAACTGCTATGTCGTGGCGACCGGTCCGGGGTCCGAGTGCGTGGTCGTCGACCCGGGCAAGGACGCTGCGGCCGGCGTCGACCAGGTGGTGCGCGAGCACCGTCTCAAGCCGGTGAGCGTGCTGGTGACCCACGGCCACGTCGACCACATGTGGTGCGTCGCGCCCGTGGCCGGCACCTACGACGCCACCGCGTGGATCCACCCGAGCGACCGGCACCTGCTCACCGACCCGATGGCCGGGATGAGCCGCGAGACCACCCAGATGCTCCTCGGCGGCTCCTACGAGTGGGCCGAGCCCGACGACGTGCGCGAGCTGTCCGACCTCGCCGAGCTCGAGCTGGCCGGCCTGCGGTTCGTCGTCGACCACACGCCGGGCCACACCGAGGGCTCGGTGACCTTCCGTACGCCGTACGCCCAGCAGGACGTGTCGGAGGTGATGTTCTCCGGTGACCTGCTCTTTGCAGGCTCCATCGGGCGCACCGACCTGCCAGGTGGCGACCATCCGACGATGCTGCGCAGCCTCACCGAGAAGGTGCTTCCGCTGGCCGACGACATCGTCGTCCTGCCCGGGCACGGCGAGCAGACCTCGATCGGCCGCGAGCGCGCCACCAACCCCTACCTCCTCGACCTGATCCAGGACCCTTCATGAGCAAGATCAGCCCGCTGAGCGGGTTTCCCGAGCTGCTGCCTGCCCAGCGCGTCGTCGAGCAGCAGGTGATCGACACCTTGCGCAGCACCTTCGAGCTGCACGGGTTCGCCGGCATCGAGACGCGTGCCGTCGAGCCGCTCGACCAGCTCCTGCGCAAGGGCGACACGTCCAAGGAGGTCTACCTCCTCCGCCGGCTCCACGAGGAGTCCTCGGAGGGGCACGCCGGTCTGGGCCTGCACTTCGACCTCACGGTGCCCTTCGCCCGTTACGTCCTCGAGAACGCCGGTCGGCTCGAGTTCCCGTTCCGCCGCTATCAGATCCAGAAGGCGTGGCGCGGCGAGCGCCCGCAGGAGGGTCGGTTCCGCGAGTTCACCCAGGCAGACATCGACATCGTCGGTCGCGACACCCTCGCCTTCCACCACGACGTCGAGGTCACCCGGGTGATGGTCGATGCCATGACGCGGCTCGACTTCCTGCCCGCGTTCCGCCTCCAGGTCAACAACCGCAAGCTGATCCAGGGCTTCTACGCCGGGCTCGGCATCGTCGACGCCGACGAGGTCATGCGCCTGGTCGACAAGCTCGACAAGCTGCCAGTGGAGCGGGTGCGACAGATGCTGCTCGACGAGGCCGGCCTGTCCGAGGCGGACGCCGACCGGGTCCTGCAGCTGGCCACGATCCACTCCGACGACGACGGCTTCGTCGCCGCCGTCCGTGACCTGGGCGTCGAGCACGAGCTGCTCGACGAGGGGCTCGCCGAGCTGGGCGAGCTCGTCCGGGGGTGCGCCGACCTGGTCTCCGACCGCGTGCGCGTCACCGCAGACCTCTCGATCGCGCGCGGGCTCGACTACTACACGGGCACCGTGTTCGAGACCCGGCTCGACGGCTACGAGTCGATGGGGTCGATCTGCTCGGGCGGGCGCTACGACGCGCTGGCCAGCGACGGGCGTACGACCTATCCCGGCGTCGGCATTTCGCTCGGCGTGAGCCGGGTCGTCGTGCCCCTGCTCACCCGCACCGGCCTCGTCGCGTCGCGGTCCGTGCCCAGCGCCGTCCTGGTCGCCGTGACCGACGAGGACTCGCGCGCGGCGAGCGCGGCAGTGGCCGCCGCGCTCCGCGCCCGCGACATCTCCTGCGAGGTCGCGCCCAGCGCTGCGAAGTTCGGCAAGCAGATCCGCTTCGCCGAGCGCCGCGGCATCCCCTACGTGTGGTTCCTCCAGGCCGACGGCTCCAGCCAGGTCAAGGACATCCGCACCGGCGACCAGGTCGAGGCAGACCCCGTCAGCTGGACCCCGCCCGAGGCCGACCTGCGGCCCCGCATCGTCAGCACCGCCGGTATCGAGGCTCGCTCCGCTCGCACCTCAACCACCGACAACATCAACGAGGAGACCCCGTGATCCGCACCCATGACGCCGGCGCCCTGCGCACCGAGCACGTCGGCCAGACCGTCACCCTCGCCGGGTGGGTGGCGCGGCGACGCGACCACGGCGGCGTCGCGTTCCTGGACCTCCGCGAGGCCAGCGGCGTCGTGCAGGTCGTGGTGCGCGACGAGGAGGTCGCCCACAGCCTCCGCAGCGAGTACTGCCTGAAGGTGACCGGCGAGGTCGTGGCCCGCAAGGCCGGCAACGAGAACCCCCACCTGGCCACCGGCGAGGTCGAGGTCGTCGCACTCCCCGGGAAGGCAGGCGTCGAGGTGCTCTCGGCCGCCGCGCCGCTGCCGTTCCCG
>CAZDAO010000585.1:0-2792 GCA_964503015.1 uncultured Nocardioides sp.
GGATCGTCTCGCTCGGCGGTCGCGCCGGCACCGGCAAGTCGGCGATGGCCCTCTGCGCGGGCCTGGAGGCGGTGATGGAGCGCCGCCAGCACAAGAAGGTCGTGGTGTTCCGGCCGCTCTTCGCCGTCGGCGGCCAGGAGCTCGGCTACCTGCCTGGCTCGGAGGGCGAGAAGATGTCGCCCTGGGCGCAGGCGGTGTTCGACACGTTGGGTGCGCTGACGGGCAAGGACGTGATCGACGAGGTGATGGACCGCGGCATGCTCGAGGTGCTGCCGCTGACCCACATCCGCGGCCGCTCGCTGCACGACTCCTTCGTGATCGTCGACGAGGCGCAGTCGCTGGAGCGCAACGTGCTCCTGACGGTGCTGTCCCGGATCGGGGCCAACTCCAAGGTCGTGCTGACCCACGACGTCGCGCAGCGCGACAACCTCCGGGTCGGGCGCCACGACGGCATCGTCGCGGTGGTCGAGAAGCTCAAGGGCCACCCGCTCTTCGCCCACGTCACGCTGACCCGGTCCGAGCGCTCGCCGATCGCGGCCCTGGTCACCGAGATGCTGGAGAACGTCACGCTCTGATGTCTGGGCCGCTGTAACGCCGGGTTGCCACCACTACCCACCCCATGCGTCATAGGGGGTGGAGCACGTAACCCGGCGTTACAGCGCATGGGCTGGGGCTGCTGGGGTTGCAGCGGCGGATGTGGTGCCTGTGACGGAAGGGACACCGCGAGTTCGTGCGTTCGGTTTGCACGCCCTTCCGCCCTCGTGCATGGTGGCTCGTGACCGTTTCGTGATCTTGGGTCGCGGGGCAGGGCAGTGGATCGCTGCTCGAGCCTGGTTCCGCCTGTTCCGCGAGCGCGTTCGGTCGCGGCGTCCCCCCCGCGCCGTGCACCCCCCTGTCGTCAACCCCCCGTGAGCCCCCGTGTCGAAGTCCGACAAGTACGTCCCCAAGCACCGCGCCCCCGGCAAGCACAAGGCCGAGCGCGCCCCTCGCCGAGCCCTCCGCTCCACCGTGGCCCTGACCGGCCTGGCCGCTGCCGTGACCGGCGTCGGCATCTCCGGCGGCATGCTCACCAGCGACCCGTCGCTGACCCCGGCCGCCGCCGATGTCTCGGACGCGCGCAGCACCACGGACGGCGCGGCCGGCGAGGCGACCATGAGCGCGGCCGAGCTCGACCGTCGCGCCGAGCGCACGACGGTCTCCCGTTCCTCCCGCCGCGTGCGCCAGGCCGCCGAGAAGGTCGCCGCGCTCAACGTCGCCTCCGGCGCCGCCGTGACGAAGTCCGAGAAGCTGTCCGAGGGCGACCCGCGCGACATCGCCCGCGCGCTGCTGCCGGAGTACGGCTTCTCCTCCGACCAGTTCTCCTGCCTGGACTCGCTCTACGTCAGCGAGTCCGACTGGCGTGTCGACGCCGACAACCCCACCTCGTCGGCGTACGGCATCCCGCAGGCGCTGACGCAGCTGCACGACCTGCCGGCCGACTACATGACGTCTGCCGAGGCGCAGATCCGCTGGGGCCTGGAGTACATCCAGGACACCTACGGCACGCCGTGCAGCGCGTGGAGCTTCAAGCAGGGCAACGGCTGGTACTGAGACCGGCACTGAGGCTGGTCGAGGTCAGCGCTGCTGCTGGGCGTGCCCGCTGGGCGGCTCCTCGAGGACCCGGTCGGCAGCGGACACGAGCAGCCCGCCGAGCATGAACGTCGTGATGGCGGCGACCAGCGTGGGCGTGGCGAGGTCGGGGATGAGGCGACGGGCGCCCGACGGGGTCGCACCGTGGTACTCGTGGGTGAGCGCGTGGCCCTTGCCACGGGCCAGGAGGTAGCGGTTGACCGGCCAGGCGGCGAAGAACGCCACGGTCAGCGCCAGCATCATCGACAGCCAGAACACCGGGTTGACCAGGCCGGCCTCCATGGCGCCCGGTATCGCCGCCATGACCAGGTTGTCGACGACCTCCATCGTCGCGATGGAGAGCGTGTCGGCCGCCAGCACGACCGTGAGGGCTGCGCCGACCCCGAGGCCGGCGCGCAGCAGCGGCAGCGTCGAGAGGGTGTAGCCGAAGAGGAAGGCCAACGCGACCGCGATCGCGATGGTCGCGAGGTTGCCGAGGCCGAGCGCGGTACCGATGACCAGGCCCAGGATCTCGCCGATGGCACAGCCGGTGAGGCAGTGCAGGGTCGCCGAGACGGCCATGGCGTTGGTGCTGCCCATCTGGTGGTTCTCGTGGGTCTCGTGGCTCTGGTGCGTGGTGTGCTCCATGGGAGGGAAATATACCCCCAGGGGGTATGTATGTCGAGATGTCTCAGCGTGACGTGGCCCGGGTCATCGACGTGACGTCGAGCGCGGCGTCGAGCTGTTCCTCGGTGAGGTCGCCGCGCTCGACGTAGCCCATGGCGATCACGGTCTCGCGGATCGTGGCACCGTCGGCGAGCGCCTTCTTGGCGACCTTGGCGGCCTCCTCGTAGCCGATGTGCGCGTTGAGCGGGGTCACCACCGAAGGCGAGGACTCGGCGTAGCGGCGCATCCGCTCGGCGTCGGCGGTGATGCCGTCGACGCAGCGCTCGGCCAGGAGCACGGTGGAGGTCGAGAGCACGTGCACCGACTCGAGCAGGGCGTGCGCCATCACCGGCATCATCACGTTGAGCTCGAAGGCGCCGGACGCGCCGGCCCACGCGATCGTCGCGTCGTTGCCGACGACGCGCGCGCAGACCATGAGCGTGGCCTCGGGGAGGACCGGGTTGACCTTGCCCGGCATGATGCTCGACCCCGGCTGCAGGTCGGGCAGGTGGATCTCG
>CAZDAO010000586.1:0-1286 GCA_964503015.1 uncultured Nocardioides sp.
GAGCTGCAGGTGGGCGATCTCGCCGCCGTAGCCACGAGCCCCGCGCACCAGCCGCTCGAGCGCGCGGGCCACGATGCCGTTGTGCGAGGCGAACGGCGCGGCGGTCGCCACGTCGGCGTGGGCGATCGCCGCGACCAGCAGGGCGGGCGCCGCCGTCCCGGACAGGAGCAGCTCGGAGACACCGCGGAGCCGGTCGGCCGACGCCGCGTCGCGCGGCCGGCCGAGCTCGTCGGCCGGCAGGGCGGACGAGGCCACGACGGTGTGCAGCCGCGCGATCGCCTGCAGTGGCGCGGTCTTGAGCAGCGGTGCGAGCGCGAGCATCGAGGCCGACAGGCGGACGGCGTCGGCGGCGATCCCGTCGCCCTCGCCTGCCCGCACCTGCTCGAGGGAGGACGACGACCCCTCGAGCACGGCGCTCGCGTGGGCGCCGCGCAGCAGGGACTCCGCGGTCAGCTCCGGCGACGTACGCCGCAGCCCCCGGTCACGCAGCATCACGTCGATCCCGTCCCGGGTGGCGGCGTAGGCCGAGCGCACCCCCTCGAGGTCGGTGAGCCAGGCGAGCGGGTCGGTCATGGGGAGGACGGTAGTCGCGGCAACTTTCCGGTCGGCGGACGGATCCCACTCGAGCAGACCCGCACACCGATCTTCGGGGGACCGATGTTCCGCACCACCACGCTGTCCGCCGCCGCGCTCCTGGGCGCGGCGCTCCTCGCACCCACCGGCGCCACGGCTGCCGGAGAGACCTGCCAGGGGCAGGCCGCCACGATCGTCGGCGCGCCCGGCACCTTCACGCTGGCCGGGACGGAGGGCCCGGACGTGATCGTCACCAACGGCTCGATGCAGCTCGACGCGCTCGGGGGCGACGACCTCGTCTGCGTGACCGTGCGCCCGGCCCAGGTCGACGCCGGTGACGGCGACGACGTCGTCGACACGACAGGCGTCACCGACCCGGGCGGCTCGACCTACCTGGGGGCCGGCAGCGACCGCTTCGTCGGCGGGGCCGCGCGCGACGTCGTCCACGCCGGTGCGGGCTCGCCCGGTTCGTCCGACATGGTCGACACCGAACGCGACGTGATCGACACCGGCCCGGCCGCGGGCAGCGGGGTCATCGATCGCGACGCGGTCACCTCCGGCCAGGCCGGTCAGCCCAACGCCGACGTCATCCGGATGGACAACGGCGGGCTCTCGTGGCGCGGCGTGCCCGCCGACGGCGCCGTGGTCGACGGTGGTTCGGGCAGCTCGCTCGGGCTCGAGGTCACGGCCACGGACGCCGTCACCATCGACAC
>CAZDAO010000586.1:1386-2782 GCA_964503015.1 uncultured Nocardioides sp.
CGCGACGAGCTCGAGCTCACCCTGCCGGAGGAGGTCGACCTCGACCTGGACCTGCGTCGTGGCCGGCTCGCGCTCGGCCCGAGCCGCAACGAGGTCAGGGTGCCCGCGACCGGGTTCGAGGACGCCTGGATCATGGCCGAGGACGTCGAGGTGGTCGGCACCGACGACGGCAACGAGATCGGTGTCTACGCCTGCCGCTCCCGCCTCGACGGCCGCAAGGGCAAGGACCGGCTCACCACGTTCGACACGGTGATGGACGAGGGACTGCGCTGCACGGGTGCGAGCGCGACCTTCCTCGGTGGGCGTGGCCACGACACCCTGGAGGGCACGCGTGGGCCGGACCGGCTCTTCGGTGGCCGCGGCAACGACGTGATGAAGGGCAAGCCGGGCCGCGACACCCTGATCGGTGGCCCCGGGCGCGACAAGGCTTTCGGCGGCCAGGGTCGCGACGCCTGCGACGCCGAGAAGCGCCGCAGCTGCGAGGTACGGCGCTGAGCCCGGGGCGCCCGCGCTTGTAGCCTGTCCGGGATGAGCGACGAACTCCCCGCTGCCCCCGCCCCGGTCGACCGCGCCCGCTCCTTCGGGTCCGCCGCCGAGGCCTACGACCGGGGCCGGCCGTCGTACCCGGCTGAGGCGGTCGCGTGGCTCGCCGGCGGCGAGGCGAAGGTCGTCCTCGAGCTGGCGGCCGGCACCGGCAAGCTGACCCGGGAGCTCGTCGACCAGGGCCACGCGGTGTTCGCCACCGAGCCCGACGAGGCGATGCTCGAGGTGCTGCGCGACCGGGTCCCCGAGGTCAGCGCCAAGGTGGCGACGGCGGAGGAGATCCCGGCCAACGACCGGTCGGTCGACGCGGTGGTCGTGGCGCAGGCGTTCCACTGGTTCGACCACGAGGCGGCCCTGCCCGAGATCGCGCGCGTGCTCAAGCCCGGTGGCCACGTCGCCCTGGTCTGGAACAGCCGCGACGAGCGCATCCCGTGGGTGCGCCGCATGGGCGACCTCCTCGGCCGCCAGGACCTCGACACCAGCTCGGCCGAGCACCTCGTGCACAGCGACCTCTTCGGCTTCGTGGAGGAGGCGAGCTTCAAGCACTGGCAGGAGGTCAACCGCGAGACCGTGCTCGACCTCGCGCGCTCCCGGTCGAGCTTCCTGGTGATGGACGACGACGAGCAGGAGCGCCACCTCGCGCAGGTGCTCGCCTTCTACGACGACTACGGCCGCGGCATGGACGGCATGCGGATCCCCTACGTCACCCGCTGCTACCGCGCCGTCGTCGTCGATCGCACGGAGTCCGATCCATCTCGGCCGACAACTTCCTCGCCCGACGAGCCGTCTCAGGAGGGACCGGTCGTGAGCGACGGCACCGACACCGACATGTTGCTCATCGACTTCCGCTGAC
>CAZDAO010000587.1:0-2777 GCA_964503015.1 uncultured Nocardioides sp.
CTGATACCCGGCGACCTGGCTTTGTCCGGCTTCGAGGATCAGCTCTCGTCCACATGGATCGAAGTCATGGACGACAAGAACAAGACGCGCCCTTTCCGCATTCTTACCGCCTTTTGGCGCTGTGCACAGGAAGCGGCCGAACGGTTTCAGGCTGACCTCATCATCATCGACGTTGGCCCCAATCTCGGGGCCATCAACCGTGCTGCACTGCTTGGCAGCAATCATGTCATCGTGCCACTGGGCGCCGACCTGTTCTCCTTGCAGGGGCTGCACAACCTCGGTCCGACCTTGGTCGATTGGCGGCAAGGATGGATCACCCGTTGCACGAGTTGGGCACAGCCCAGCTTCGCGTTACCAGAAGGCGATATGACGCCGGTTGGGTACATCGCGATGCGCCATGGCGTCCGCTTGACAAGACCGGTCAAGGCCTACACGCGGTGGCTCGACCAGATTCCCAGGGAATACAGAGAAAGCGTGCTCAGAGAAGACGTCCAGAAGCAGGCGCTGCCGAACATCGAGGACGATCCCTACTGCTTGGCTCTGTTGAAGAGCTACAACAGCTTGATGCCGCTTGCACAGGAGGCGCGAAAGCCGATGTTCTCGCTGCGCGCCGCCGATGGCGCCATCGGCTCGCATGCTCATGCCGTTCAACAAGCCTACGCTGACTTCAGGGACCTGGCGCAGGAGGTGGCCAAGCGTATCGACCTGACCCTGCCCGCCAGTCTGTGAGGTTTATGGTGGGCGTCCGGCAAAGACGGGCGTCCGGCGCTCCGGTCCGCGCCACCCGTCAAGTCCCAAGGAAGCGGTCCTGAAGTACGTCGCCAAAGGGCGAGGAAAGCGTTTCGCCCGGGCGAAGAGCTGCGGTATGTTAGCGGTCCCGCTCCTGAAAGCGTGGAAGCTCGCACTGGCGTAGGCGTCGGGACGGGGTTCTTTATTCCTGCTGGGTCGAAGCGTCCTATGGGTTTTACGGTCGGTATCGTCAACGAGATGGCTGCGGGTGAGAACCGCGTGGCCGCGACTCCCGCGAGCATCGCCAGGTTGCGCGAGCTCGGAGCCGAGGTCACGGTCGAGACAGGGGCGGGCGCGCGCGCGGGGGTTCATGCCCTCATCCTAGTGACCGCATCCCGCGACGACCGATCCCGCGACGACCGATCCCACGGCGCCGGCCACCCGAGCGGCCAGACCCGGAGCGCGGCGCCACCGGCCCGGGTGGGCAGCAGCACGCCGCGCCACTCGTCGTACCACTCGCCGGGCGGCCGGAGGTCGAAGCGTGTCAGCAGGGGCGACATCGTGCGCTGCTCCTCGACCTCGAGGTCGTGCCCCATCCACTCGGCCCCGACGATATCAGCGCCCGACACCACGTAGCCCGCCATCGTCACGACGAAGCCCACCGCCGGGGCGCCCGCGTCGACCACGCCGCGGCAGAGCGCACGCCACTGAGGGGACATCCGCCACCCGTCGGACAGCCGGTCCAGCTGGTGCTGCTCGGTGGCCCCGAGCCTCACCCGGCCGTTGCCGACGCGCACGAACACCAGGTTGCGGTCGGGCGTCGGCAGGGCCGCTCGCGCGCGCTGCGCGGCGACGAAGGCGTCCACGCTGTCGCGGCTGTGGAAGCACGCGAGCGACGTCACGCGCGGCCGACCGAGCAGACCTGCGGCCAGCAGTCGCCGCGCGGTCTCCGGATGGATGCCGAGGTCCTCGTGCAGGATCTGCGCGGCGGCCCGCTGGGTGAGCCACGCGTGGGGGTCGTCGTCCATGCCCCGACGCTAGGCCGCGCGCGAGGTCTCCGGGCGGTCGTCCACAGCCGAGCCCGAGCGAGATCGGGACGGTGGCGAGAAGCCGCTGCTGCTTGGCTACGGCTCCCCGACAGTAGGTCCAGTGCACCGGCCTGCTGCGATCGAGCGCGCACCATCGCAGGCACGTGGTGCTCCGGACCTACTGCCCAAACCCTGCCCGCCGTCGCGGCCTCCCCGGCGTCGCGGCCACCCCGGACGCTCACCAGTGCTCGAGGGAGCGCCGGAAGACCCTTGCCAGGTCCTCGGCGGTGACCTCGATCGGGGCGGTGGCGAGAAGCCGCTGCTGCTTGGCTACGGCTCCCCGACAGTAGGTCCCGTGCACCGGCCTGCTGCGATCGAGCGCGCACCATCGCAGGCACGTGGTGCTCCGGACCTACTGCCCAAACCCTGCCCGCCGTCGCGGCCTCCCCGGCGTCGCGGCCACCCCGGACGCTCACCAGTGCTCGAGGGAGCGCCGGAAGACCGTCGCCAGGTCGTCGGCGGTGACCTCGATCGGGGCGGTTGCCAGGAGCCGCTGCTGCTTGAGGGCGCCCTCGACCAAGTCGTCGACGTCGGCGGCGCCGTAGCCGAGCTCGGCCAGTCCGCTGGGCAGGCCCACGTCGCGCATCAGGGCCCGGAGGACCTCGGGCAACGGCTCACCCGTGCCGCCGAGCAGCTCGGCCGCCCGCCGATGGCGCTCGGGGGACGCCGCGAAGGTGAGGTCGAAGGCGGCAGGTGCGGTCATCACCACCGCCATGCCGTGCGGGACGATCGGCTCATCGGCGGGATAGCCCTCCGGGCGGTAGTCGCGGACGCGGCCGGCGATCGGGTACGCGCAGGCGTGCGGCACGTGGACGCCGGCGTTGCCGAACCCGAGTCCCGCGAAGGTCGCGGCCAGGGCCATCTGCTCGCGCGCCTCGCGGTCGGACCCGTCGCGCACCGCGCGGCGGAACGCACCGGCGAGGAGGGAGAGCGACTTCTCGGCCCACATGTCGGCGATCG
>CAZDAO010000588.1:0-2775 GCA_964503015.1 uncultured Nocardioides sp.
ACGGCGGCCCGCAGGTGTGGAGCTCGACCTACGTCCGCCAGTGCCTGGCCACGGGTGACGTCGCCGGTGCCGCGGAGGCGCTGGGCCGCCCGTTCACCGTCCGCGGCACCGTGGTGGAGGGCGACAAGCGCGGCCGCGAGCTCGGCTACCCGACCGCCAACGTCCCGATCCCCCCGGTCGACGCCGCTCCTGCCGACGGCGTCTACGCCGGCTGGCTGACCCGGCTCGACACCTGTGAGCAGTACCCCGCGGCGATCTCCGTGGGCACCAACCCGACCTTCGACGGCGAGCGCGATCGCCGGGTCGAGTCCTACGTCCTCGACCGTGACGACCTCGAGCTCTACGGCGTCGAGGTGGAGGTCGCCTTCGTCGACCGCCTGCGCGGGATGGTGAAGTTCGAGGGCATCGAGGCGCTCGTGGAGACCATGCGCGACGACGTACGCCGGGCACGCGAGGTCCTGGGTGCCTGAGCCGGCCCGCCGGCCCGACCTGACGGCCGCCGAGCAGTGGTTCGTGGCCCACGGCCTGCCGTACTTCGTCGACGACATCCGTGACGAGGTGCACCGGGGACTGTCGCGCTCCCGTCTGGTGCGGGTCGCCCTCGTCGCCCTGGTGCTCGCCGCACTCGTGGTGCTGGGCTTCGCGCTCGTCCCGCACCTCGAGTGGGACGACGGCGTGGTGCCGGGCATCAACGTCGGGCTGCTGAGCGTCGTGCTCTACGGCCTCTTCACGCTCCGCGCGTGGGTGATCGCGACCTGGGCGGCCCAGCGGACGTTCTCCAGCCTGGGGTTGCTCTTCCCGCTGGTCACCCGAGCGCTGCCGCTGCTGCTGCTCTTCGTGACGTTCCTCTTCATCAACGCCGAGGTGTGGGAGGTCTCCTCGCGGCTGGACGGGCGCGTGATGTGGCTGACCGTGGCGTTGTTCCTCTTCATCACCGTCGGCTTCCTGCTCGCCCGACTGCCCGAGGAGCTGGCGGTCTTCGACGAGGAGGTCGACCCGGACGTGATCGCCCGCCGGTGCGCGGGGACCCCGCTCGAGGGCAGCGCCGGCCCCGAAGCGGTCACCGCGGAGACGCACCTCGCCGGTCTGCAGAAGGCCAACCTGCTGCTCATGCTGCTGATCACCCAGCTGGTCCAGGTGGTGCTGCTCAGCCTCAGCGTCTTCGTCTTCTTCGTGGTGTTCGGTCTCCTCGTCATGGACCCCGGAGTGGTCGAGGGGTGGACGGGGGAGCCGGTCACGGCACTTCCCTTCGCCGACCGCGCCAACTGGCAGCTGATCCAGGTCTCGACGTTCCTGGCGGCCTTCAGTGGCCTCTACTTCACGGTGTACGCCGTCACCGACGAGGTCTACCGCACCCAGTTCTTCAGCTCGATCCTCCGCGAGCTCGAGCGGGCGGTCAGCGTGCGGGCCGTCTACCGGTCGCTGCGCCGTACGTCCTGAGGCGGACAGCCCGGACACGACGACGGGCGGCGCGCCGGCCCACCTCCCGCGTGGGGAGCGAACCGGCACACCGCCCGTGCGGTGGATCAGGCGTCGAGGTCCTGCTCGACCAGCGCGGCGATCGTGTCGACCGCGGCCTGGTCGTCACCGGCCACCTCGACCGTGTCGCCGTTGCCGGCGCCCAGGGTCATGATCATCAACGACGAGCTGGCGTCGACACCGTTGATGGTGACGTCCGAGCCGAGCTCGGCGGCCTTCTCGGCGATGATCGCGGCGGGGCGGGCGTGGAGGCCGACGGCAGAGCCGACGACGACGGACTTGGTGGGCATGGTTCTCCTCTGGGTCGTTCGGGTGGGTCTACGGGTGGTCGTGCGGGTGGGTCGAGCGGGATCGAGGGTGGGCGCCGAGCCTCAGACGGTAGCGACGTCGGCGTCGGAGGGCCCGATGGACTTCAGCGCGACCACGGCCGCGGCACCGACGAGGACGCCCGCAGCCAGCGCGATGAGGTAGCCGGCGACCCCGTCGACGGCGAACAGCACGAAGATGCCACCGTGCGGCGCGCGGACGGCGACGTCCATCGCCATGGACAGGCCGCCGGTGACGGCGCTGCCGGCCATGATCGCCGGGATGACCCGGAGGGGGTCGGCCGCGGCGAACGGGATGGCCCCCTCGGTGATGAACGAGGCGCCCAGCAGCCAGCCCGCCTTGCCGTTCTCGCGCTCGGCGGCGTTGAACAGCCCGGGCCGCACGACGGTGGCGAGTGCCAGGGCGATGGGCGGCACCATGCCGGCGAGCATCACCGCAGCCATGATCCTCAGCTCGGGGGCGTCGCTCGCGAGGGCGGCGCCGCCCACGCCGACGGCCGCGAAGCTGTAGGCCACCTTGTTGAGCGGGCCGCCCATGTCGAAGGCCATCATCAGCCCGAGGATCACGCCGAGCACGACCGCGCTGCTGCCCGACATCGAGTTCAGGCCGTCGTTGAGCTGTTCCATGAGCCAGTTGATCGGCCGGCCGAGGACCACGATCATCAGCAGGCCCGCCACGATGGAGGTGACCAGCGGGATCACGAGCACCGGCATCAGGCCGCGCGCCCAGGCGGGCACCTTGCGCCCGGCGAGCCAGTGGGCGATGAGGCCGGCGAGCACACCGCCGACGATCGCGCCGAGGAACCCGGTGGCGGGGAACGCGACCGGGTCGTCGCCGCTGGTCTGCACGTTGAAGAGGTTGGCGGCGAGCCCGCCCATCACGAAGCCCGGCGCGATGCCGGGCCGGTCGGCGATGGCGTAGGCGATGTAGCCGGCGAAGGCGGGGATGAACAGGGCGAACGCCGTCTTG
>CAZDAO010000589.1:0-2774 GCA_964503015.1 uncultured Nocardioides sp.
TGCGCGCCGCCAAGATCGCCAAGGACCGCGGCATCGGCGGCCCGATCATCCCGGCCTCGACCTACCTGATGAAGTCCCCGCCGGTGCAGATGCCCGACGACATCGGTCGCGCCGAGCTCGAGAAGTTCATCAAGGGCGAGTGATCGCCCGCGTCCGTCCTCACCGGGTCGGACGCCAGCACCACCCCGACGGCCCCGCAGGTCCACGTCCCGGACCTGTGGGGCCGTCGTCGTCCCGGCACGGTCAGCGGCGTGCTGCGGTCCCGTGCAGGTCCTTCGCCGTCGGGCTGGTCTCGACGGAGGCCGGGTCGGGGTAGGTGCCGAGCAGCCGGTCGCTGGTGCCGGAGGTGGTCACCGAGAACCAGTAGTGCTCGTTCTTGTAGTGGTGCAGCCGGTGGTTGCGCCAGATCGCCTTGTAGAGCCGGGTGCGTGGCGGGTAGTCGGAGTGGATGACGTAGTGGGTCCACTCGTAGACGAGGAGCACGACGGCCAGGGTGACGACGAACGACAGCCGTCCGGGCAGGTCGGCGCCGAGCAGGGCGCCCACTCCGAGCGGGAGCGCGATGCCCGGGAGGGCGATGACCCACACGAGGGCTCGCCAGGGGATGAAGACCAGGGGTACGTCGCGCGGGTCGGCGTGGTGGCGCCGGTGGTCGCGGGCGAGCAGCGTGTCGACCTCGACGCCGCCGATCCGCCGCGGACGCCAGTGGAGGACGAAGACGTGGATCACCCACTCCACCAGCGGGAACAGGGCGAGGAAGACAGCGGGCGCCAGCAGGTCGGACCAGGACCAGTCGCCGACCACCAGCCGCGCCGCGAGTGCCGCGAGCAGGAAGCCCGTGATCATCCAGGGCGAGGGGTAGCGCCAGAAGGCACGAGCGGTCGCCGCGAGGGTCACCCGCGGCTTGCGGGACAACGCGCGCTCGGCACGCGCGAGACGACGGCGGGCGAGCGACTCGACGGCGTCGTCGGAGGTGCTCATGGCTCCTCCTGCACGCGGTCGATGGCCTCGAGCAGGCTCGCGGTCGCGGTCCCGAGCAGGTCGGCCGCGCACGCGCGCGCCCGCGCGCCGTCACCGGCGGTGACGGCTCGGGTGAGGGCGGCGTAGGCGTCGACCCGGTCGACCTCGACCGCCATGAGCGGAGCCAGCGCCTCGATCAGCGGGACGTAGGCCGCGCGCATGCTGTTGAACATCAGCCGGAAGGTGATCGAGTCGGCGGCCTCGACGAGGTGCTCCCAGAAGGCGAGCGCGACGTGCTGGCGTCGTACGGGGTCGGCGTCGCCGGCCAGCGCCTCCACCGCTTGCTCGAGATGCTCGACCGCGGCCGGGCCGCTCCGCTCGGCGGCGAGCTCCGCGAGCTTCGGGCCGACGTGGGCACGGGCCTCGAGGATGCTCCGAGCCACGGCGAGGTCGAGCGTGCCGCGGGCCAGCAGCAGTCGTGGCAGGAGGTCCAGCCCGCCGTGTCGCCGGAAGTCCCGCACGGTCGTCGCGTCGCCCTGGCGGACGTCGACGTATCCGGCGTGGGCCAGGCGCTGCATCGCCTCGCGGACCGCGGGGCGCGAGACGCCGAGGACCTCGGCCAGGCGGCGCTCGCTCGGCAGGGCCTCCCCCGGCGCGAGCCCCCCGTCGAGGAGCTCTCCGAGCAGCTGGTCGTAGACGTCGTCGGGAACCGATCGGCGGGCCACGGGTGAGAGGGGCATGCATTCCACCGTACGACCGCTCGGTCAGGTGGTCAAGTGGTCAGACCACTACGGGCGCGGGGACGCATGCGTACGGACGCGGGCGCGGGTCGCGGCCCGGGTCGTGCTGCCGGTGATCGGTCAGGCGTCGCGCCCGGCCCACCAGGCGCGGAGGGCGGCCTCGGCCTCGTCGGGCGACTGGGGACCCTCGTCCATCCGCAGCTCCAGCAGCCAGCGGTAGGCCTCGCCGACCTCGCGGCCGGGGCCGATCCCGAGGATCTCCATGATCTGGTTGCCGTCGAGGTCGGGCCGGATGGCGGCCAGCTCCTCCTCCTCGGACAGTCGCGCGATGCGCTCCTCGAGCGAGTCGTAGGTGCGGCGGAGCCGGTCGGCCTTGCGCTGGTTGCGGGTCGTGCAGTCGGCACGGGTGAGGATGTGCAGCCGCTCGAGCTGGTCGCCGGCGTCGCGGACGTAGCGGCGTACGGCGCTGTCGGTCCACTCACCCGATCCGTAGCCGTGGAAGCGCAGGTGCAGCTCGACGAGCCGCGAGACCGCGTCGATGTCGTGGTTGGAGAACCGCAGCGCCTGCATCCGCTTGCGGGTGAGCTTGGCGCCGACCACGTCGTGGTGGTGAAAGGTCACGGTGCCGCCCGCCTCGAAGCGCCGGGTCTTCGGCTTCCCGACGTCGTGCATCAGCGCGGCGAAGCGCGAGACGAAGTCCGGGCCGCCGCCGAGGCGGTGCTCGAGGTCGATCGACTGCTCGAGCACGGTGAGCGTGTGCTCGGAGACGTCCTTGTGCCGGTGGTGCTCATCGCGCTCGAGCGCGAGCGCCGGCAGCTCCGGCAGGACGTACGCCGCCAGCCCGGTGTCGACGAGGAGGGTGAGCCCGAGCCGGGGGTGCGGGGCGCAGACCAGCTTGACCAGCTCGTCGCGCACCCGCTCGGCGGAGATGATCTCGATCCGGCCCGCCATCGCGGTCATCGCCTCGACCACCTCGGGAGCCACGGAGAAGCCGAGCTGGGCGGCGAAGCGCGCGGCCCGCATCATCCGCAGCGGGTCGTCGGAGAACGACTGCTCCGGCGTACCAGGGGTGTC
>CAZDAO010000590.1:0-2773 GCA_964503015.1 uncultured Nocardioides sp.
TCAACGCCGACATCATCGACAAGGGCGTGGTCACCGGGGACACCGGCTACATCGTGCGCCACGGCGGCCTGATGCTGGCCGTCTCGCTCGTGCAGATCCTGTGCTCGGTCGCCGCGGTGTGGTTCTCGGCCCGCAACGCGATGGGCTTCGGCCGCGACCTCCGGGCCGCGATCTTCCGCCGCGTCGGGTCCTTCTCGGCTCGCGAGGTGCAGCACTTCGGCGCGCCCTCGCTGATCACCCGCAACACCAACGACGTGCAGCAGGTGCAGATGCTCGTGCTGATGGGCGGCACGCTGATGGTGGCCGCGCCGATCATGATGGTCGGCGGCATCATCATGGCCGCCCGCGAGGACGTCGGCCTGTCCTGGCTGGTCCTCGCGGTGGTGCCGGTCCTCGGCGTCGCGATCGGCCTGATCGTGCGCCAGATGGTGCCGAGCTTCCGCTTGATGCAGGAGCGCATCGACGAGGTCAACCGGCTGCTGCGCGAGCAGATCACCGGTGTCCGCGTGGTGCGCGCGTTCGTCCGGGAGGAGCACGAGACCGCACGCTTCGCCGATGCCAACCAGCAGCTGACCGACGTCGCGATCCGGGCCGGACGCTGGCAGTCCGCGATGTTCCCGACGGTCATGGTCGTGGCCAACGTCGCGACCGTCGGCGTGCTGTGGTTCGGCGGCCACCGGGTTGAGAACGGGCACATGGAGGTCGGCGCCCTGACCGCCTACATCTCCTACCTGATGCAGATCGTGATGTCGGTGATGATGGCGATGTTCATGCTGATGATGGTGCCGCGCGCCGCGGTGTGCGCCGACCGCATCACCGAGGTCCTCGACACCGAGTCGTCCGTGGTCCCGCCCAGCGACCCGGTCACCGCGCTGCCCGATCGGCCCACGCTCGAGCTGGACGACGTCACCTTCGCCTACCCCGGCGCCGACGAGCCGGTGCTCCGCGCGGTCGCCCTCTCGGCCGCGCCGGGCGAGACCGTGGCGATCGTCGGATCGACCGGCGCCGGCAAGTCCACCCTGGTCAACCTGGTGCCGCGCCTCTTCGACGCGACCGGGGGAGCGGTGCGGGTCGGCGGCGTCGACGTGCGCGACCTCGACCCGCAGACCCTGTGGTCGCACATCGGGCTGGTGCCGCAGAAGGCGTTCCTGTTCCGGGGCACCGTGGCCGACAACCTGCGCTACGGCAAGCCCGACGCCACCGAGGACGAGATGTGGCAGGCGCTCGAGATCGCGCAGGCCCGGGACTTCGTCGAGGCGATGCCCGACGGGCTCCAGGCCGAGATCGCGCAGGGCGGCTCCAGCCTCAGCGGCGGGCAGCGGCAGCGGATGGCGATCGCCCGCGCGGTCGTCCGCCGGCCCGGCATCTACCTCTTCGACGACTCGTTCTCGGCACTCGACCTGACCACCGATGCCCGGCTGCGGGCCGCGCTCAGGCCGGTGACCCGCGACGCGGCGGTCGTGATCGTCGCGCAGCGGGTCGCGACCATCCGCCACGCCGACCGGATCGTGGTGATGGAGGACGGGGCCGTCGTCGGGACGGGCACCCACGACGAGCTCCTCGGGTCCTGTGCGACCTACCGCGAGATCGTCGAGTCCCAGCTGAGCGCCGAGGACGTCGCATGAACGAGACGAAGCCCGCGGCCCAGGGACAGCTGAAGGAGACCGAGCGCGTCCAGTCGGGCGGCGGCCCGGGCCGCGGACCGATGGGCGGCGGAATGATCGGCCAGAAGGCCGACACGTTCTTGCCCTCGCTCAAGCGGCTCCTCGCGCGGTTGCGCCCCGAGCGCGCCAAGGCGTACGCCGTCGTGGTCCTGACCCTGCTCAGCGTGGTGGCGATGGCTGTCGGGCCGAAGATCCTGGGCCGGGCGACCGACCTGATCTTCGCCGGCCTGCTCGGTCGCGACGTGTTCAGCAGCGGCGCCTCCCCGGAGCAGGCCATCGAGGCGCTGCGCGCCCGCGGCGAGGACAACCGGGCCGACCTCCTCGCCTCGATGGAGCTCACCGACGGGGTCGACTTCTCCGCCGTGGCCGACGTGCTGCTCCTCGTGCTCGCGGTGTACGTCGCCGGCTCGCTGCTGGCGTGGCTCGCCGGCTACCTCCTCAACGACGTCGTCCAGGGCACCGTGCTGCGGATGCGCTCCGAGGTCGAGGACAAGGTGCACCGGCTGCCGCTGGGCTACTTCGACAAGCAGCCGCGCGGCGAGCTGCTCAGCCGCGTCACCAACGACATCGACAACGTCAGCCAGACCCTGCAGCAGACGATGAGCCAGCTGCTCAACTCGCTGCTCACCGTGGTCGCGGTGCTGGTGATGATGTTCTACATCTCGCCGCTGCTCGCCCTGGTCGCGCTCGTCTCCGTGCCGATCTCGATGGTGGTCACCGGTGCGGTGATGAAGCGGTCGCAGGGCATGTTCATCCAGCAGTGGCGCCGCACGGGCACGCTCAACGCGCACATCGAGGAGACCTTCTCCGGGCACGCGATCGTCAAGGTGTTCGGCCGCCAGGCCGAGGCCGAGCGGGTGTTCGCCGAGCAGAACGACGAGCTCTACGAGGCGTCGTACGGCGCGCAGTTCGTCAGCGGGCTGATCATGCCGATCATGATGTTCGTCGGGAACCTCAACTACGTCGTGATCGCCGTGCTCGGCGGCCTCCGGGTCGCCAGCGGCACGATGTCGCTGGGCGACGTGCAGGCGTTCATCCAGTACTCGCGCCAGTTCACCCAGCCGCTGACGCAGGTGGCGTCGATGGTCAACATGTTCCAGTCGGGCGTC
>CAZDAO010000591.1:0-2770 GCA_964503015.1 uncultured Nocardioides sp.
AGGCGGGTGTCGTGCGAGCCGGTCCACGCGGCGAGGATCTGCTCCTGCGCGAGCTTGGTGGCGCCGTAGACGTTGATCGGGTTGGGGTGGGTGCCGGCCACGGAGTTGGGCACGTGGGCGGCGCCGTCGCCGTGGTCCCACTTCCCGGCCTCGAGCTGCGCGTGGGTGCGCAGGCCGGGCTGGAAGGTGGAGCCGTCGGGGTTGCGCCACACGCCCTCGCCGTAGACCGCGCGCGAGCTGGTCAGCACGAAGTGGGCCGGGACGTGGCCGGCACGGGTGAGCGCGTCGAGGAGCTGGGTGGTGCCGACGACGTTGACCATGCCGTGGCGGGTGCTCTCCGACAGCGACTGGGCGGTCCCGGTCTCGGCGGCGAGGTGCACGACCGTGTCGGGGCGCAGCTCGGCGACGACCGCGTCGAGGTCGTCGGCGCTGGTGACGTCGCCGACGCGGAGGTCGACCGACTCCGGGAGGTCGGCCGGCGGCTGGGAGTCGGGGTGGACCTGCGGGTGCAGGTTGTCGAGCACGACCCACGCCTCGGCCCGGTCGGCGAGCTGGGTGGCGAGGGTGGTGCCGATGAAGCCGGCACCGCCGGTGACGAGCACGCGGCCCGGTCGGACGTCAGCTGCGGAAGTCATGCGGTCGAAGGTTCCCCTCGTCGGTGTCTGGCACGGCTCGTCCGCGTCCGACGGACACCCGATGCTAGGCCACGCGCGTCCGTGTGCCGAAAGGCGTGGAGCCGGCAGACCACCGGTGGGGCACAATCACGGGCATGAGCCTGACGCCGCGCCTGCTCCCGCCTCCGGCCGCCTGAGGCGGAGCGGCCACCGCTCCGCACCGAGCCCACTTCCCGACTCGCGCCCGGAGCGTTCCTGCATGTCCACCCACTCGTCCCACCTGCGCGGCCTCGCCGAGGTCGCCGCCGCCAGCGTCCTCTGGGGCACCGGCGGCCTCGCCGTCCAGCTCGTCCGCGAGCAGGCCCCGCTGTCCCCCGTCACGATCAGCGCGTGGCGGATGGCCCTCGCGGCCCTGGCGCTGCTCGTCGTCCTCGTCGCCCTCCGCCGGGTCGGCGACTTGCTCGCGCTCGCCCGGTCCCGGCCGCGCCAGCTGCTCGCCGTCGGCGTCGGCACCGCCGCCTACCAGGGCTTCTACTTCGTCGCCGTGACGCAGGTCGGCGTCGCGGTCGCGACCGTGGTCAGCCTCGGCCTGGCACCCGTGCTGCTCACCGTCGCCGAGGCCGTACGCCGGCGTCGCGCGCCCGTGCCGTCGCGGCTGGCCGTCCTGGCGACGGCGCTCGCCGGGCTGGTGCTCGTCAGCCTCGCCGGGAGCGAGGCGTCGACCGGCCCCGCCCCGGCCGCCGGCGTGGTGCTCGCGATCGCGTCGGGGACGACGTACGCCCTCACGACCGCGGCCGGTGGCTCGGTCAGCCGCGAGGCGCACCCGGTCGTGCTGACGTCGGGCATGACACTGGTCGGGGCGGCGGTGCTGCTGCCGGCCGCCGCCCTCGTCGACGGCCCGCACCTCACCGCCGACCCCGTCGCCCTCGCGTGGCTGGTCTACCTCGGCGTCCTGACCATGGCGCTGGCCTACGTCCTGCTCTACTCCGGGCTCCGCGTCACCGAGCCCAGCACCGCGGTGACCGCCAGCCTGGTCGAGCCGGTGACCGCGGCGGTCGTCGCCGCCCTGGTGCTGCAGGAACCGCTCGGCCCGCTCGCCGTGCTCGGCATCGTGCTGGTGCTCGGCGCGGTGGCCGGGCTCGGGCGACCGGGCACGGGCGCAGGGCCGGTGCTGCCCGATCCGGAGCTGGGCTGAGGGTCGAGGCGTCGCGACGACCGTCCCGGCTGCCCCCATCCCCTCGCGGTCGCTGCCGACCGCGGCCCCTCGTGCTGCAGCCCCACCGATGGCATAGTTCGGTCTCTCGACACCGGGGGATGATGCAGGTGGATCTCACACGTGATGGCGCCCCGCGGCCCAGGCGGTGGTCGCGATGACCTACCTCATCGTCGCGCTCGTGGTCCTGATGGCCGTTCTTGTCATCGAGAACGTCCTCCGCGGGCCCCTGGAGGCAACAAGGACCGGCAGTCAGGCAGGTCACGGCGGTCACGGTCCGGATGGCGGCGGTTAGGCCCATCCGCTGGGATACGGGCGGCCGTTGACGGCGTCGACCGGCCCCGCCCCGGCCGCGGGAGCGCTGCTCGCGATCGCGCCGGGGCCATCGCCCGCGAACGCACTCTTCTGCCCGGACCTGCATGTGTCGAGGCAGACTCGTGTCCGTGGCCCGGCACGACGAACACGAGCCCTCCGAGGCTCGCTTCACCTATGACGCGGCGGCACACGCGAGTGCCTACGTGTGGGAGCCACCGCCGGATGGATCAGTGATCAGGCTGATGGGTGACTACGGGGCTGACATGCCGCTGTGGACGGACGGGCTCCTCCTGGCTGACGCTGATGAAGGAGTCCGACTGCTCGGGCTCAGTCTGGGACTTGCATCGGCCCTGGAGGACTGGGGCACGGCATGGGACGGGCGCGGAGACCACGCCCAACGCGACGCAGAAGCCGAGATGCTCCTGGCGCGGCTGCGTTCCGAGCTCGGCGACCGCTACGAGTTCCGCTACCACCGTCAGGCAATGCCTGGGTCGTCCGCATGATGCGGGGGTCTGCCTCGGCGATGACCGGCCCGAGGACTCAGGACGCGCCTGTGGCCCCGCCATCGCAAGGTGGCGGGGTGCGGGGCGGGATCATGGTCGGTCGGGTGGCCGGGGCTCTGCGATCG
>CAZDAO010000592.1:0-2770 GCA_964503015.1 uncultured Nocardioides sp.
ACACAGCCCATGCATCCGCAGGATCGCGGCGGCTGAGGCTGCAGCGTCAAGCGGATGACGTCAGTGGGTCATCGAGAACTGCAAGCGCCGACGTCCACTGAGCACCGCTCGCGACCGCGCCACGCATCGCACAGACCCCGCCGTCCTTGGTGGCTGGAGCCTGGGCTGAGGCGCGCCAGGGATCCGTCGCGGTCATTGTGCTCGCCATCTCCTTCACGACTCAGCGTGCTCCGGCTTCCCGGCCTTGACGACCGGCTGGCGGCTGTCCGTGCCCCTGGGGACGAGTGACGGCTGGTGTCGACATCCGGCCCGTGGCGCCACTGGCCGGCCTTGCACGGTCGGTCGACAGAGGCCCCGGCTCGGCGCGCAGCTCGCTGATGCGCGCCTGCGCGAATGCCAGACGGTCCTGATCGCGCATCATGCTTTCGGAGATCGTGAGGTGTTCGATCACCCCAGGTTCGAGGCCCAGGTCGGCGTTGATTCTTCCGAAGTGTGCCGGCCAGGAATGCGGGGCGCGTGCGCCAGTGATGCGGGCGGCCTGCCGGATGACGTCGCGCAGGTGGTCGCCCTCTCGTTGGCTACGTGCGACCAGCTCGTGGATGAGGACGTCGCCGAGAGGGGTCCTGTTGTCGATGGCGCGCAGTAGAGCCTCCTTCCCTCGGGTCTCGAGGAGTTGGGCTGGGTCGGAACCTTCGGGCAGGACCACGAGGTCGGGATCGATGTCTGCGGCGTTCAGATGCCAGAACGCCTTCTGAGCGGCGATCCATCCAGCTGCGTCGGCGTCCATGGCGATGGCGACTCGATGGTTGCCGACTCCACCTGCGCACCGGCGAAGGATTCTGACTTGATCGACGGTGAGGGCAGTGCCAAGGGGGGCTACGCCGACGGCGGTGCCGCGAGTCGCAGCCGTGATGGCGATGGCATCGAGGGGGCCTTCGACGATGACCGGCAGAGTGCCGCCGGGTACGCCGCCGACCCATCCGGCGTATCCGAAGAGTGTTTCGCCCTTGGTGAATATGGCGGTGCTCCGGGTGTTCAGGTACTTCGGCCCGGCGTAGTCAGCGTCCGACTTGGTGGGATTGCGGCGGCCGACGAACCCGAGAACGGATGCGCCGGCGCCCGGTTGCGGGTCCCAGATGGGCAGGATCAGGCGGTCGCGGAAGGCGTCGCGGTAGTAGGTGGTGCCGTCGTCCCGTCGTCGACGGGAGACGAGGCCTGCTTGATCGAGTTCATCCAAGGTGGCGCCACGCGCGGTGAGGTGCCGGATGAGGCTCTGTCCGCTTCCTGGCGCGTAGCCGACTGCGTAGTGCGGGTGGTCCGTGAGGTCGGTCCCGAGACGATGCCGGAGGTAGTCGGGACCCCACGAGTGTGGGTAGAGGGAGCGGTAGTAGTCGAGGGCCTGCTGGTTGAGCTCGTGCAGGCGTGCTGCTGGGACCTCACCTGGCCGGGGAAACGCGTCCTCGGGCGTCACCGCGTCTGCCTCGACGTAGGGGAGAGGGAGGGCCAACGGGTCCTCGTCGCTGCGCAGAGGGACGGTTGAGGACAGGTGAGAGTCGACATCCTCAGGGAGATACGGCGGTGCGACACGGGGGCTGTGGGCGGCGCGCGAGCTGGGGCGGAGGCTGAGGGTCGTGCCGAGATCGGCGTCGGACATCTCGCCGGGGTCGACAGGTTCTGGAGGCGTCGTGGGCTCGTCGGTGAGCATGGCGATGCGGAGGACAAGTGCGTCGGCGACGTCGGTCCCGGACAGGGTTCCGTCGCGGGGGAGTCCGTTGATGGCGCTGGCGAGCGTCTCTCGCGGGTCCCATCCTTGGCGAATGCGGGCTTCGTCGACAGCGGCGACGAGCGCGGGCCATGCGGCGGTCTGCTGCAGGTAGTGGGCCTTGCTCTCACCCACGAGCTCGACCAGGTCGTCACACCAGGACGGTCGGAGCAAGTCGGAGGTGTGCTCGTCCGCGGCGACTGCGACTGGCCCGAGGTGGGGAACCAGTCGCCACCAGAGCGCGGCGGCGGGCTGCTCGTCGGGCAGCGGTCGTACTGCGCCGAGTTGTGAAGGGTGGTAGTTGAGAGCGTCGTGGAGGTAGTCGCCCACTGGAAGGCCGGCGCGTTCGAGTCGGGCGAGTCGCTGGCACAAGGCGTTGGCCCACGGGTCGGCGTGAACGGCGTCTGGCAATTGGTGGTACCAGTTGCGTTGACGGAAGGGGTAGCTGGGACGTGTGGCGCGCACGTCGCGCTTGAGCTGGGCCTGGTAGGTGCCGGGGGTCCCGATGGCGTGCTCCCCGGTGGGACGCAGGTCCGTGTCGTGGGTGCGGGTTGCGGCGCGCCAGATCGCGAGCCTTGTGCGCAGGTCGGTGGCCTCGTCTTCGAGGAAGGGTTGGGCCCAGACGGGTGCGGTGGAGCTGTTCCATCGACGCGAGTCCGTGCTCACGACCTCGGCTTGTTCGACCACGAGCCGGTGGTAGGCGGATACGAAGGGTCCCCAGGTTGGCTCTGTTGCCAGCCGGGCCGGGATGCCGGGGAGCCACGGGAGCGGGCCCGCGTCGGCGGGCTCGCTTCGGGTGGCTATCGCAGCGGCGTGGGCTGAACGGCTGCCCGCTGTGGCAGTGGCTGGGGAGCGGGATTCGTGAAGCAGGCTGTCAATGCGGGCGTCGAGAACGGCTGCGGGGTCGCGCGCATCGGCGAGTGACGCGAATGCGTAAGCCGAGGACAGTAGGCGGGTCGGGTCGTGACCGTTGAGGGATGCCAGTGCGAGGTGGGAACGAAGCGTGGG
>CAZDAO010000593.1:0-2767 GCA_964503015.1 uncultured Nocardioides sp.
TGTCGGCGTACAGCCAGTTGCTCATCCAGCCCTGGACGACGGGGTGCCCGCCAGGGGCGTCGGCGTAGGAGATCGCCGCGTAGCAGTCCGCGCCGTGGTCGCACCACCTCGCCGGCTGGGTCGACCGGAAGCCGGCGTCGGTGAGCCCGCCGACGAAGTACTGCATGCCCGAGCCGCCGGCCGGAGCACCCGCCGAGACGCTGACCAGCAGCACATCGGCCACCTCGGCCGTGCCCTCCACGGGCACCCGCACGAGGTCGGGGCACTCCCACACCCCCTCGACCGAGCCCTTCGGGCCGAAGGACGAGTGGTGGGTCCAGCCGAGCAGGTCCGGCGAGCGGTAGAGGTCGACGACCCGGTCGTCGGCGCGCACGACGACCATGGTCCAACCGTCGCCGTCGCGGTGGACCTTCGGGTCGCGGAACGAGGTGGAGCCGATGTCGAGCACGGGGTTGTCCGGGTGCGGGAGCCACGTGCGGCCGCGGTCGCTGCTGTGCGCCAGCGACTGCGCCTGCCGCAGCGTGGTGGGGTCGAAGCTGGTGTAGAGCGCGACGAGGGGCCCGACCCCGTCGGACCCGAGGCCCGAGCTGTTGGTGGCGTCGTGGACGACGCTGCCCGACCACATGTGCTCGTCGTCCGCCGCGACCAGGGCGGTCGGCAGCTCGGTCCAGTCGACGAGGTCCGCACTGACGGCATGCCCCCAGGAGATGGGGCCGTGCACCAGGTCGTGCGGGTGGTGCTGGAAGAACAGGTGGTACTCGCCGTCGTGGTGGACCAGCCCGTTGGGATCGTTGAGCCAGCCCCGCCGGGGCGTGAAGTGGTCGCGCGGGCGAACCGTCGGGTCGAAGCTCACGACCGCCCAGCGTAGGCCGCCGGGCGCGGTGACCGAAGGACCTGGCTGTCGCCATACTGAGTGCCGTGCCCGCCACCGACGCCGCCGCTGGGGAAGCCTTCGAGTCCAGGTTGCGCGCCCTCCTGCCCGACCTGCAGGACACCTTGGCGCGGGTCTACGGTCCCGAGCTGGCGCTGCCCACCACCGAGCGGTTGGCCGCGATCGCGCGCGCCGCGCACGACGCCCGTCCGGCAGCGCTGCGCGCCCTCGACGAGCAGCGGCTGCGCACGCCCGACTGGTTCCAGCAGCCGGGGATGGTGGGGTACGCCGCCTACGCGGACCGCTTCGCCGGCACCCTGGCCGGGGTGGGGGAGCGGGCGTCGTACCTGCGCGACCTCGGCGTCGGCTACCTCCACCTGATGCCGCTCCTGACGCCGCGCCCGGCGCCCAACGACGGTGGCTACGCGGTGATGGACTACAGGTCGGTGCGCGCCGACCTCGGCACCGTCGACGACCTGCGCGACCTCGCCGCCACGCTGCGGGGCGAGGGGATAAGCCTCTGCCTGGACCTGGTGCTCAACCACGTCGCGCGCGAGCACGAGTGGGCAGTCGCCGCCCGCGCGGGCGACCCGGAGAAGCGCGCCTACTTCCACGTCTACGACGACCGCTCGGTGCCCGACGCCTTCGAGGAGACGCTCCCGGAGGTCTTCCCCGACTTCGCGCCGGGCAGCTTCACCTGGGACGACGAGCTCGCCGGCTGGGTGTGGACGACCTTCAACGACTACCAGTGGGACGTCGACTGGTCGAACCCTGCCGTGCTCTGCGAGTACGCCGACATCATCCTGGGCCTGGCCAACCTCGGCGTCGAGGTCTTCCGCCTCGACGCGATCGCCTTCATCTGGAAGCGCCTGGGCACCGACAGCCAGAACCAGCCCGAGGTGCACGAGCTGACCCGCGCGCTCCGCACGGTGGCCCGGATCGCGGCGCCCGCCGTGCTGTTCAAGGCCGAGGCGATCGTCGGACCGGCCGACCTGCCGGCCTACCTCGGCGTCGGTCGCCACCGCGGCCGGGTGAGCGACCTGGCCTACCACAACGGGTTGATGGTCCAGGTGTGGTCGATGCTCGCCACCGCGGACGTCGCGCTCACCACCCGTGCGCTCCAGCAGCTGCCGCAACCACCGTCGACCACCGCCTGGGTGACCTACGCCCGGTGCCACGACGACATCGGCTGGGCGATCTCCGACGAGGACGCGCGGGCCGTCGGGCTCGACCCCGCGGCGCACCGCCGGTTCCTCTCCGACTGGTACTCCGGCGCCTTCCCCGGCTCGTGGGCCCGTGGCCTGGTCTTCCAGCAGAACGAGGCGACCGGTGACCGGAGGATCTCGGGGTCGCTCGCCTCGCTGGCCGGGCTCGAGGCGGGCGACCCCGGCGCGACCGCGCGCATCCTCCTGGCGCACGCCGTGGTGCTCTCGTTCGGTGGCCTGCCGGTGATCTGGATGGGCGACGAGCTCGGGCTGCTCAACGACGCCGGCTGGGCCGACGACCCCGCCCACGCCGCCGACAACCGCTGGGCACACCGGCCGCGGATGCCCTGGCCGGTGGTGGAGTCCGGCCGCGACCCGCACGGCGTCACCGCCGGCGTGCGCCACCTGATCGACGTACGCCGCTCGTTGCCGCACCTGCACGCCGCCTCGCCGACCGAGGTGTGGGACCCGCGCGACCCGCGCGTGCTGCTGGTCGTGCGGCGCCACCCACGAGGCCCCCTCCTCGCCGCGGCGAACGCGAGCGGGGAGGAGGCCTGGGTGGCCGCCGACGTGCTGCACTGGCTGGGCCTGCACACTGACGGGCTGCGCGACGCGCTCACCGGGACCGCCCCCGAGCTGCACGAGGGTGCGGTCCGGCTCGCCCCCTACGCCGCCGCCTGGTTGTACGACG
>CAZDAO010000594.1:0-2767 GCA_964503015.1 uncultured Nocardioides sp.
CGTGGTCCTCTGCCTCAACGAGGACGGGTCGCGCGACCGCGCGCGGGAGCGGCTGTACGTCGGCTTGTCCCGCGCCACCGATGAGCTCGTCGTGGTGGGGGAGCCGGAGACCGTACGCCGGGTGGGGGGCGACGAGGTCGCGCGGCGGCTCGGCGTGTGAGCGACCGCTATCGCGGGCGGTGCAGCCTCTTCAGCCTGCCGCCGTCCAGCGGCGTACCGCGCCACGCGGCGCGCGCGGTCCCGGTCGAGAGGGAGCACTCGAAGTCGAGGCGATGAGGTGTCTCGAGGAAGATCGCCTCGACGCGGAGGGTGTCGTCGTCGATCCAGCCGGCCGAGGCCGCAACAGGTACGGCGTCCCCCGAGCCGTCGTTCGGCTCGGAGGCGAGCCACTCGCCGGCGCCCGCTGCGAAGGCCAGCGCGTTGTCCGGCTCGTGCAGTGTCATGCCGATGGTGCCGTGCGCCGACTCGACGGCGACGGACGACAACGTCGACGCAACCCCGTCTGCGGAGGAGCCCACAACGGAGAACGTCGCACCGCTCCAGTCCTCCCACCGCGCCGGCGACGGCGTACCCGGGCACGTAGGCAGATGCAGCGCGCGCAAACGCTCCACCAGACGCGGGTGGGCATCCTCGACGATCTCGGTGCCGCCGCCGAGGCTGGGCAGCAGGTGCTCCCAGGCGTGGTCCAGGACCGTCTGCATCGCCTCGGTGCCGCCGGTGATGGCGACCACGGCGTCCTGCTCCGGCAGCACCAGGCAGAACTGGCCGTAGGCGCCGTCGCCGCGGTACCCGTGCCGCGACATCCAGAAGCCGTAGCCGTAACCCTGGCTCCAGTCGACCTTGTCCGGATCCGCATCCGCGGTGGCCACCGCCCGGGAGGTCGCCTTGGCGACGTACGACTCGGGGATCAGCTGCTGCCCGTCCCATCGGCCGCGCTGGAGGTAGAGCTGGCCGAGCTTGGCTACGTCCTCGGCGCGAGCGAAGAGCCCGCTGAAGCCCTGTTCGCGTCCCGGCGGCATGCAGAACCAGGCGACTGGGTCGATCCCGAGCGGCTCGAGGAGTCGCGGGCCGAGGTACTTGCTCAGCCGCTGACCGGCGACACGCTGGATCACGGCGGCGACGGTGTAGGTGCAGGGCTGGCTGTAGGCGAAGGCGCTGCCCGGGGGCGCCTCCGGCGGCAGCTGCAGGAACCCGCGCACCGGATCCTCGCGGTCCCGCGCCACGGCCTCCGGCCACATCTCCCGGTCGTGGCCGCTGGCCATCGAGATGAGGTGCCGCAGGGTGAGCGACCGGCTGCGCGGATCGGCCACGTCGTCGGCGTACTCGGGGAAGTGCTGCAGCACCGGGTCGTCGAGGTCGACCAGGCCCTCGTCCACCGCGCACGCCAGAGCGGACGAGGTGAAGCTCTTGCTGAGCGAGTAGACCAGCCGCGTCCGCTCAGGCGTGTGCGGGGCCCACCAGCCCTCGGCGACGACGTGACCGCGCCGGAGCACCATCAGCCCGTGGAGCTCGACGCGCGGATCGGCGTCCACCGCGTCGACGAACGCCAGGACTCCGGTTGGATCGACACCTTGGCTCATGGGCGTGGCTCGTGGAAGTGGACGCACGCCGAAAGCCTAGGCCCGGAAGAGTGGGGACTTTCGACCCTGCGGTGGCGCATGCCCGCGCTGGTTGGGTGGTCGTCGAGACGGCAGGACCGGAGCCAGCGGGCTCGGTGGGCCGACGACAGTCCGCCCCGACCGTGCTCAGGGGGACCGGTCCTGCCGTCTTCGTCGCTCGGTGACCGCGCTTCAGGACCAGGTGCGGCGCATGACCGTGGTCGCGGCGAACGGGTCCTCGCCGGAGACGGCGGCGATGATGCCGGCGCCCTCGGGCTTCGCGGCTGCCAGCAACCGGCCCTCGCCGACCCAGGTGCGCCAGGCGGCGAGGTAGTGACCAGCGAGAGTGGCGTTGCGGCCGAGGACCGTAGGAACCGGGTGCCAGACCTCGCCCGTCGCGCGAGCCGCGCGCAACGCAGCACGTGCGCCCCGGCGCGTACGGATCGGGCCGTCGGGCAGTGACGCGTCGGTGAAGCGGGAGACGAGGTAGCGCGGGGCGCCGACCGGTCCGATCGCCTCGTCGAAGGCGGTCGCGAAAACCTCGGCGTCGGCCTCGGTGCCGACGAGGCGGAAGCGGTACTCGCCGCCCGGGTGGACGTCGACCGCGAGAGCCGACGCTCCGACCGAGGCCAGTCCGGCGGACCGGAGCCCGTCCGCGACGGCAGCAGCCACTGCCTCGAGCGGCGGGACGGACAACGTCAGCGCCACCTGCGCCCGGACCCACTCCGTAAGGACGGACGTGTGGTCGCGTCCCGTGACCACCGCCTGGCCGAGGGTCGCCAGCGCCCCGAGGCCACCGGCGGCCACGAGCGCCCACGGTCCCGCGACCGTCGCCGCGGCGGAGGCGCCGGCCGTGCCTGCGGCCAAGGCCATCGGCGTACGCCAGCTCGTGTCGGGCAGCGGGACCGATGTGGTCAGACCGTCCGGATCGAGCCGCCAGGTCGGCGCGACGGGAGCGATCGTCACGACCTCGTGCACCGGGACGACGACCGGCGCCGCGGGCCGGACGCGCAGCGACGCGAGGGTGACGTCGTCGTACGGCTCGCCGACCCGCCAGGCCTCGCGGATGGCGTCACGGTCGGCGGCGGCGACGAGCATCCGGGCGTTGAGCGCGTCGAACGACGCGACCGGGGGAGGGGCGAAGGGGGAGAAGGAGGCGTCGATGTGAG
>CAZDAO010000595.1:0-2751 GCA_964503015.1 uncultured Nocardioides sp.
GGTGGGCCGGTCAGGTCGGGCGGGTCAGGCGGAGACGGGCGCGGCCGGAGTCGGTGCCGCGGCCGTGCGGCGTACGACGAGCACGGTGAGCGCCAGCGTCAGCGCGGAGGTGACGGCCAGCAGCCAGAGGCCGATCGCGTAGGACTCGGTCTGTCCGTAGAGCCAGCCCATCAGCAGCGGCGGGACGAAACCGCCCAGCCCGCCGGCCGCGCCGACGAGACCGGTGACCCCACCCACCCGGGCGGGCTCGGTGCTGTGGGCGATGAGCGCGAACACCGCGCCGGAGCCGGCACCCAGCGCTGCGGCCATGACGAGGAAGGCCACCGTGCCGAGGGTGAGGTTGCTGCCACTGTCGGACGTCACGGGCGGGTTCGGTGCGGCCACCGCAGCGCACAGGGCCACCAGGCCGAAGGCCGCGGACAGCACGGGGATCGAGCCGACCCGGTCCGACAGCCAGCCACCGACCGGCCGCATGACCACCGCCACCACCACGAAGCCGGCCATCCGGTTGGCCGCGTCGGCCGGCTCGAGGCCGTGCGCGGTCTTGAGGTAGGTGGGCAGGAAGACCGAGAAGGCGACGTAGCCACCGAAGGCGACGGCGTAGAGCACGCACGCCTGCCACGTGATCGGCAGGCGCGCGTTGGCGGCCAGTCGCGACGCCAGGCTCGTCGTGGGGACCTGCCGCCCGGGGGCGTCGCGCATGACCAGCCAGGCCACGACGGCGTACACCGCGAGGACCGCGGCGGTGATCAGGAACGGGGCGGTGCGGCCCTGGTCCTGGGACAGCGGCACGGTGGTCAGGGCGCTGATGGCCGTGCCGCCCATGCCGGCGCCGAAGACGCCGACCGCGAGGCCGCGCCGCTCGGGCGGGAACCATGCGTTCACGAACGGTACGCCGACGGCGAAGGCGGTGCCGGCGATGCCGAGGAAGAAGCCACCGAAGAGCATCAGGGCGTAGGAGTCGAGGGCGAAGAAGGCCAGGAACAGCACCGGCACGATCGTGACCGCGGAGACGATCGGGAACATCACCCGGCCACCGAAGCGGTCGGTCAGTGCCCCGACGACGATCCGGCCCAGGGACCCCACCAGGACCGGCACCGCGACCATGAGTGCCACCTCGGACTGGCTGAGCTGCCCGAGCGGGCTCGCGGCGCCCTGCTTGAGGTAGAGCGCCCCGAGCGGGCTGATGAGGGCCCAGGCCCAGAAGTTCACGGCGAACCCGATCGTGGCCAGCGCCAGCATCACCCACGGATTGCCTGTTGGTGGGGTGGCCGGGCGGGTGGTCTCGCTCATCGTGTGCTCCTGGATCACCGAGATGTTGTCCTGCGAACGACGCGAAGTTATTACGATGTGTCCGTGAAAAATACGCACACGACGTCGGGCCTCGCAAGGGGCCGCGCCGCCGTGCTCGCCGCGCTGGTCGACCAGCCCGACCCCGTCGGCATCGACGCGCTCGCCCAGGCGACCGCGCGCCACCCCAGCACCGTCCGTGAGCAGGTGAACTGGCTGGTCGCGCACGGGCACGTCACCCGGATCCGCCAGCCGCAGGACGGCCGCGGGCGGCCCGCCTGGCTCTACCAGGCGCGCGGACCGCGCCCCGGCGACGACGAGTACGTCGAGCTCGCCGCGGCCCTCGCGTGGCGCCTGCAGGACGCCTCCCCCGACGCGCACGCGGAGGCCCTCGCGGCCGGGCAGCGCTGGGGTGCCGACCTCGTCGACCGGAGGGGCGCGCTCGAGGCCCCCTCGCCCGAGGGCGGTCGGCAGTGGACGGTCGAGCTGATGGACGAGCTCGGCTACGCACCCGACCCCGACGACGACGCGCGCATGGTCGTGCTGCGCAAGTGCCCGCTCCTGCAGGCTGCCCACCGGTTCCCCGAGATCGTCTGCACCGTGCACCTGAGCATGGTCCGGACGGCGCTGGAGCGCAACGGCGCCCCCGGCGACGAGGCGGCCCTGACGCCCTTCAGCGCGCCCGGCGAGTGCCTGCTGCGGCTCGGAGCCTCCGCGCCGGGACCGGGTCAGCCCGCGAAGGCCTCGTCGTAGAGCGCCTGCAGCTCAGGCGTGGTCTCGCCGGTGAACCCGCACAGGGTCACCCGGCCGTCGGTCGCGCTGACGAGGTAGGACTTCCCCTTCTCGAACTCGACGGCCATCAGCAGCGCCGCGAGGTCCTGGCTCGGGGAGGTGACGGTGACGGTGTCGGCGTCCCCGCCCGCATACCACTGGTCGACCGCGAGCGTCGCCGTGCCGTCCTCGAGCAGGGTGACCGTGCCGGCGAAGGCGGTGTCGAAGGTGGACAGCGTCTCCGCGGACGGGACGGCGCACTTCCCGGCGGTGGTCGTGTCCGCGACCAGCTCCACCGGGTCGGCCCCGGAAGTCGGCTCGGCGGCCGGCTCGGAGCTGCTGCTGGAGGCGGAGGACGTGTCGGCGGCGGTCCCGTCGGAGGCGTCGGAGCCGCAGGCTGACAGCCCCACCAGGGCGAGGACGAGCGTGGGGGCGGCGAGTGCGCTGCGGATTCGGCGGGTGTTCACGATTCCTCCTTCGGGACCGGGCCGGTGCTCGTGCACCGTGCCTCACCGTCTTGGACGCCGACCGTGCCGACCGGGTTCCGTCCGAGGGTCAACGCGTCGCCTCCTCGATCTCCTCGTCCTCCTCCTCCACGCGCCGCTTGATGCGCCCCAGGCCCGGGATCTTGCCGAGGATCTCGTTGAGCTCGCGCGAGACGTTGAGCAGGTCGTGGAGGTCGGGCGCCAC
>CAZDAO010000596.1:0-2746 GCA_964503015.1 uncultured Nocardioides sp.
GCCAACGCCGCCAGCACTCACTGGTGTTGGTCGTCCCGGCCAAGGCCGAGGCGATCCGCGCCCTCGCCGAACGCGAGGGGCTCGACCTCGCCCGCTGCTCGGCGTACTCCGACTCCAGCAACGACCTCCCCATGCTCTCCATGGTCGGCGACCCGTGCGCGATCAACCCCGACGCCAGGCTGCGCGCCCACGCCCGGGCGAACGGGTGGCGGATCCACGACTACCGCACCGGCCGCAAAGCGGCACGCGCCGGCCTGATGGCGGCGGCCGTCGCCGGCGCGGTGTCCGGCGCGGTCGCTGCCGGGGTCAGCGTGAGGACGCACCGCCGGCCCTCCTGACCCCGCCGTAACTCGTAGTTACTCGCGGGTTCACAGAGTGGCCCGCGCCACTTATCGTGGAGACTGCGGTATCTGGGAGGGGCTCGCATGCCAGGACAGGAGCTCGGGCGGACGCTCGAGGAGGGACTCGAGGCGCTGCGGCGCGCGGTCCTCGCCGCCCTGTCCCCGCAGGGCGTCCTGCTCATGGCCGAGGCGACCACGTCCGGTGGTGGGTCCGGTGGGGCGTCCGGTGGCCCCTCGGGCACCCTCGGCCGGGGTCCGGTCGGCGACGAGGACCTCGCCGCCTCATCGGAGGGTGACGAGGCCGACCGCGAACGGCTGATCGCGCTGGTCGAGCTGGCGCGCAGCGGCGACAAGGAGGCGTTCGGCCTCCTCTACGACCACTACCACGCCTCGGTCTACCGGTTCCTCTACTACCGCACCCGCTCGCAGACGCTGGCCGAGGACCTCACCTCGGAGACCTTCTTCCGAGCGCTGCGCAGCATGAACAACTTCCGGTGGCAGGGCAAGGACTTCGGCGCCTGGCTGATGACGATCGCCCGCAACCTGACCACCGACCACTTCAAGGCCGGCCGCACCCGTCTCGAGATGTCCACCGAGGACATGACCCCCCACGACGACGCCACCGAGGGGCCGGAGAACGCCGTCATCGCCGGGCTCACCAACGAGGTGCTCCTCAAGGCGCTCACCGAGCTGCCCACCGAGCAGCGCGAGTGCCTCATCATGCGCTTCCTCCAGGGCCTCTCGATCGCCGAGACGGCACTGGCCCTCGACCGCAGCGACGGCGCCGTGAAGCAGCTCCAGCTGCGCGGCGTGCGCAACCTGGCCAAGCTCCTGCCCGAGGGGCTGAGAGACGCATGACCGCGCCCGTAACCTCTCCCTCGTCCCGTTCGTTCGCCTGTGTGGGAGGACCCACCAGATGTGAGACAGGAACAGCGCGATGACACCCGCCTTCTCGGCACGCCGGCGTGCCGACGAGTTCGAGGCACTCCTCTCCCGGGGCCCCGACGCACCGCTCGACGAGCGTGATGCGGCGCGTTTCGCCGCCCTCCTCGAGGTCGTCGACGACCTCCGCGCCCTGCCCGAGGTGACGCCCCGCGCGGAGTTCGTGGGCTCCCTGCGCGAGCGCCTGATGGCCGAGGCCGACACCGTCCTGGTGCGCCAGCCGCCGGCTCCCGCCCGGCTCGCGATGCCGACCGCGCCCCGCGCGCGCAGCCGTCGGGTCGGGGTGCTCCTCGGTGGTGTTGCGATGGCCGGCGCAGCCGCGACGATGGGCGTGGCCGCGCAGACCGCGCTGCCGGGTGAGTCGCTCTACGGGGTCAAGCGCGGCATCGAGTCCGCCGAGGTCCGCCTCGCCGGAGACGACGCCGCCCGCGGCCGTGTGCTGCTCGCTCAGGCCGCCACCCGGCTCGCCGAGCTCGAGGAGATCGCCGGCGGCGAGGCTCCCCCGGCACTCGTCCCCGACACCCTCGACACCTTCACCGAGCAGTCCGGCGAGGGTGTCCGCAGCCTCCTCGCGTCGTACGACGCCACCGGCGAGGCAGCCGACGTCCAGGTCGCGCGCGACTTCACCGCGGCCAGCATGGACCGGCTCGAGTCGCTGCAGGGCCAGCTGCCCGAGAGCGCGCGCGAGGAGCTGCTCGCGGCCGGCCGCACGCTGACCGACCTCGACATCGAGGCCAGCAACGCCTGCCCGACGTGCGACGGCGGGATCACCACCACACCGGAGTTCCTGCTGAGCAGCGCGCCGGTCGACCTGCTCAGCGGCCTCGACTCCGACGAGCTCACCCTCGAGCCGGCGGCCGCGCCGGTGTCCGGCCAGGACCTGACCGGCATCACGGTGCCCGAGGTGCTGCAGTCGCCGACGACCCAGCCGACCGCTGCGGTTCCCACCCAGACCCCCGACCTGCTGCCCGACCCGACGCCGACCCCGACGACCAAGCCCGACCCGAACAAGGTCAAGGACACCGTCAAGGACACGGCCGAGGACACCGTCGACACGGTCACCGACACGACCGGTGACGTCGTGACGCAGCTCGACGGCGTCACCGGTGGCGCGCTCGGCGGGCTGACCAGCACGGTCGACGACGCGACGGGCGGACTGATCAGCGAGGTCACCGGCACCCTCGACGGCCTGACCGGCAACGCCGTCGACGACGCGACCGGCGGCCTGCTGCCCTGACCGGAGGACCTAGCTGAAGACCCCGTCGCGGTCGCGCAGCAGGTCGAACAGCGTGTGCTGGATCGTCTCGCGCACCTGGTCGGTCACGTTGAAGACCAGCATCGGGTCCTCGGCCTCCGCCGGGTCGTAGGCGTCGGTGCGGATCGGCTCACCGAACTCCAGGATCCACTTCGACGGCAGCGGCACCAGCCCGAGCGGGCCCAGCCACGGGAAGAACGGTGTGATC
>CAZDAO010000597.1:0-2746 GCA_964503015.1 uncultured Nocardioides sp.
TGACGGCGTCGAGCACCGAGCCCGCTTCGACCAGCGCGACGGCGACGTCGGGCAGGGTGCACGCCGGCTCGTTCGCCCACACGACGGTGCGGGCCTTCTCGAGCGCTCGTTGCAGTTCGACGATTTCGGTACGCACGACAGACACCTCCCACAGGCGCGACGACAAACGGCGGGGAAGGCAGTCAGACCGGAATCTCCTACCGGGCCGGCGAACCGGGCCCGGAGCACGCTCTCAGGACTGCGAACTGATGTTCGATACCGTAGCCTCGGGACCCAGGCGGCGCAAGCACCGATGGAAGAAATCGGCCGTTGCCCGCAGATGGTGTGCGGGGGCACGTGGCTCGACCGGCAGAGTGTGCCGAACTCACGGCCCGGTGAGCTGATCAACCCCGACGCCGTCACCCGGGCGAGTGGCCGACCCGTCTCTCGCCGAGACCCATCGTGCGGCCACTCCCGGTCGGCCGTCCCGCCGCTTCGGTGGTGCTCCAATAGGCTCGGCACGGTGGATCTCGTCCGGTCGAAGCAGCGGGTGGCGGACCACGGTGAGGTGTTCACACCCGCGTGGATGGTCGACGCCATGCTCGACCTCGTGCAGGAGGAGACCGAGCGGATCGACTCCCGCTTCCTCGAGCCGGCCTGTGGCAGCGGAAACTTCCTGGTCGAGGTCCTGCGCCGCAAGCTCGAGGCGGTCGATCGGAGGTTTGGCCGTTCCGACTTCGAGCGGCGCCACTACGCCCTGCTCGGCCTCATGTGCATCTACGGGATCGAACTGCTCGAGGACAACATCGCCGAATGCCGCGCCAACCTCCTGGAGGTCTTCGTCGAGCACCTCGGCCTCGACGAGGCCGACGAGCTCCACCGGGCGGCGGGGTACGTGCTGTCGCAGAACCTCGTCCACGGCGACGCGCTCACCATGCGCACGACGGGCGGCGAACCGATCGTCTTCGCCGAGTGGGGGTACGTGGGCAAAGGGAAGTTCCAGCGACGGGACTTCCGCCTCGACGTGCTCACCCAGTCGGCTGCGTTCAGCGAGGAGGGCTCGCTGTTCGCCGAGCTCGGCAAGCACGAGATCTTCACCCCGACGAAGACCTACCCGCTGCTGACCGTCCGGGAGCTCGCCGGGTGACGGCGATGCAGGCCGGGTTCGCGCTGCGGGGGCGCAACCCCGACGTCCTGACCTGTATCGCCAACCTGTCCAACGACGAGGTCTTCACCCCGCCCGAGCTCGCCAACCAGATGCTCGACACCCTCGCCGACGCCTGGGCGGCCGACCACGACGGGGCGAGCCTCTGGGCCGACCCGACCGTGCGCTTCCTCGATCCCTTCACCAAGTCGGGTGTGTTCCTCCGCGAGATCACGAGCCGGCTCACCAAGGGGCTCGAGGAAGCGATCCCGGACCTCGAAGAGCGGGTCGACCACATCCTCTCGACGCAGGTCTACGGCATCGCCATCACCCACCTCACCAGCCTGCTCGCCCGCCGCAGCCTCTACTGCTCGAAGTGGGCCAACGGCCCGCACTCGATCGCGAAGTCGTTCGACGGCCCCGACGGCAACATCTGGTTCGAGCGCACCGAGCACACCTGGGCCGGCGGCTCGGACCGGGTCCTGACCGCCGACGAGCACGGCAACCCGGTCGAGCGCACCACGGACGGCCGGTGCACCTTCTGCGGCGCGAGCCAGCGCAGCCTCGACCGCGGCGCCGGCTTCGAGACCCACGCCTACGCCTTCATCCACACCGACGACATCAACGCTCGCCTCGCCGAGCTGTTCGGAGACGACATGCAGTTCGACGTGATCGTGGGCAACCCGCCCTACCAGATCAACAGTGACGGCAACACGAGGACGAAGCCGATCTATCAGGACTTCGTGGAGCAGAGCTTCAGGCTCAATCCGAGGTATGCGGTGCTGGTCACGCCATCCAGGTGGTTCGCAGGTGGCCTTGGGCTGGACGACTTCCGCAAGCGGATGCTGAACGACCAACGGTTACGCGCTCTGGTCGACTACCGAGTCGAGAAGGACGCGTTCCCAGGCGTCAATATCAATGGCGGCGTGTCCTACTTCCTCTGGGATCGCGATCATGCAGGGCCCTGTTCAGTTCGACATTACCCTCCGGGTGGCCCCATGGGTAAGCCCCAGGACCGCTATTTGAACGAGTTTGACCTCCTCATCAGAGAGAATGAAGCGGTTCTCATTCTGAGAAAAGTGGTCCAGGTTGGTGAACCATCCCTCTCGACACGAGTCTCTTCACTGAAGCCGTTCGAGTTTCACACGGACTTTCATGGCTCACCGACGCCCGATGCTGTCTCATCCCCGGTGAAGATGTTTGGGGCTCGACGAGTAACGTGGGTCTCGCGAGGTTCGATTGGGAAGAACACGCAGTGGATCGACTCGTGGAAGGTTCTGCTCGCCGCTGCCACCGATGGGAATGAGACACTTCCACTGCCCGTGTGGGACATGGCTGTAGGGCCCTTCGTCGCAGGACCTGGTGAGATCTGCTCTGGTTCGTACCTTCTCATCAATCCAACCGAGGATCCTGAGATCGCGGCGAACACAGCTATCTACCTGCGAACGCGGTTCGTCCGCTTCCTGGTCTCACTGCGCAAGATCGCTCAGCACAACACGGCGGACCGGTTCTCCTTTGTGCCTGACCTCCCGATGGACCGGACCTGGACAGACGCCGAGCTGTACGAGAAGTACGGCATCACCGAGGACGAGCAGGCGTACATCGAGTCGATCATCCGGCCGA
>CAZDAO010000598.1:0-2741 GCA_964503015.1 uncultured Nocardioides sp.
GGCGCTCCTCGCACCTCAACCAACGAGAGGGCCTGGCGCTCCTCGCACCTCAACCAACGAGAGGGCCTGGCGCTCCTCGCACCTCAACCGGCGATCGAGGACCGGATCGCATCGGCCTCCTCCTCGACCGTCCCGGCGTCGACCAGGTCGCCCGCCTGCTCCGTGAGCACGGCGCTCCAGCGGTCGAGGACCTCCTCGGCGTACCCGCTGTCGTAGAGCTCCGCGGTCAGGTCCGCCTTCGCCTGCTCGACGAGGTCGGCCCACTCCTCGACGGCGGTGAAGCGCTCGACCAGGACGTTGGAGCGACTGCCCATGCCTCCGCCGGGACCGCCCTCGGGCCGGTCGGTCGGCATTCCCTCCGGTAGGTCGCTGGGCATCCCGCTGGGCATCCCGCTCGGCAGCTCGCTGGGTCGTTCGGTCGGCATCCCCTCGGGCCGCTCCCCACCGCCCGGGAAGCCCCCCAGCCCACCGCCGGGCGAGCCGCCGAAGGCGAGGTTGTGGTCCCACGCGACGACGGTGAACGCGCCGGTGGCGACGTCGTAGCGCAGGTAGGAGTTGTTGCCGGGGCCGTCGATGTCGTCGAAGTTGTCGACGAGCTCCTCGAAGGCGAGGTAGCGCGCGAAGGACGCGACGTCCAGCCGGTCGGGCAGCTCTGCGGCGAAGTCGGCGTCGCTGCTGGTGTTGATGAAGTCGAGGAAGTCGATCAGGGGCGTGAGGTCGTCGTCGCCGGTCTCCTGGTCGAAGACGTCGGTGTAGGACTCGGGGTCGTCACCGCGGTAGGACCAGTCGCCGCCGGCCTCGGCCTTGTAGAGCAGGCCCTCGCCCGCGAAGTTCTCCGCCTCCCACTCCTCGTCGAGGTGCTGCACGACCAGGCGCAGCCGGGCGTCGGCGCCGTTGACAGTGAACGACGACGCGACCGCGTGCTCGCTCGCCAGCCCGGCCACGGCCAGCAGGTCGAGGGCCACCGCCTCGTTGAGGGCGGTCTCGCTGCTGTTGGACCGGACGACGAGCTCGCTCGACCCGTCGATCGACTGGCCGTCGACGTGCTCGTCGAGCCGGATCAGCCATGGCAGGTCCGTGGGCTCTGCGTCGTCGGTGACGCCGCGGAGGGACGAGTTGCCCTTGAGCCGCAGCCCGGCGTGCGCGAACTCCTCGCCGTCGATGGTGACGGTGGCCTCGAGCCACTCCTTCTCGTCAGTCTCCTGGTAGGTGTCGACCATCGTGGCGAACGCGTCCTCGTCGACGTCGACGGAGATCTCGTGGACGGTGTCGGCGTCCCAGACGCCGGTGCCGTCGGAGACCTGGCGGGTGGCGGGTGTCGCGCTGCTCGTGGACGTGTCCGACGTGTCGGACACCACCGCACAGCCACCGAGCGACAGCGTGGCCGTCGTCGCCGTGGCGACGAGCCACCTCCGCCGCGTCCTCATGCGGCGACCTCCGTCCGGATGGTCAGGTGGTCGGCGAGGTGTCGCGAGGTCACCCGGTGCCAGCGGTTGGTCGGCAGCTCGGGGGTCAGCAGCGCCAGCCCGGTGCCGTACTTCGAGATGCGCGTCGGGCGGTGCCCGAGCTCCCAGAGCCGGCGGTCGAGCGGGCCCGGGCCGGCCGAGGCCGACTTGGTCTCCACCACGAGCACCTCGCCGAGGGCCGCGGTGCCGTGCGCCGAGGCCCAGCGCAGGTCGCGGTCGATGGTGGCGCGGCCGGCGCCGCCGGGCAGCAGCAGCGTGGTGCGGAGGTAGCTGGTGTGGAGCGTCGCCACCAGCCCAGTGGGATCGACGCCGTGGACGTGGGCCGCGTGGAGTCGCTCGCGCACCCAGCCGTCCGCAGGCCCGGAGACCTCGACGCCATCGTGGGGCAGCCGCTCCTTGACGGTCGCGCCTCGGTGGCCGCGGGTCTTCACCTCCAGCCAGCGCTCGCCGGTGTCGGCGTACACCCGGGTGCGCACCTTCCACCGCCGCCGGCGACGGTGGGCCGACGCCGACCAGCTGTCGAGCCCGACGGTGTCGAGGTACGTCGACTCGTAGCGCGAGGCGCGTCGGCCGTCGATCTCGAGCACCCGCAGCCCGGCGATGCCGGACACCAGCGCGTCGAGGTCCGCGGCAGGTACGACGTACTTCCGGTCGACGCGGGTGAGCAGCTCAGCCGCGGCGTTGAGCTCGGCGAGGGTGACGGCGGGCAGTCGGTCGATGGCGCTCATCGGGTGACCGCCGCGACCTCGTGGCGCTCGGCCGCCGGGACGACGGGGCGCGATGCGGCGGCGTGGTGCACCTCGACGGTGGTGGTGTCGTTGACCAGGTCGACGCGGATCGGGGTGACCCGGGTGACCTTGGCGCCGAGCAGCAGCTCGAGACGGGTGACCAGCTCGCGCTCGTCGGTGACGGCGGAGTCGAGCACGACGACCTGGCGCAGGCCGATCGCGTGCAGGAGCCGGCTGTCGGCGAGCGCGAGCACGACGACCAGCCCGGCCATCAGCACGATGGAGAGGGTCACGTCGGCGGTGCCGAGACCGCCGAGGAGACCGATCGCGAGGGCGGCGAAGTAGTAGGCGATCTCGTGCTGGCCGAGCTCGTCGGAGCGGAGCCGGATGATGGAGAGGACGCCGAAGAGGCCGAGCCCCAGCCCGACGGTCGCGGTGCTGCTCGACAGCACGATCGTGACCGCGAGGACGCCGACGTTGACCGCGACGAACGCGGTGACGAGGTCGGCGCGGCGGTGGCGCGGGTAGTAGACGGCCAGGGCGAGCA
>CAZDAO010000599.1:0-2737 GCA_964503015.1 uncultured Nocardioides sp.
GTGCGCTAGGTTCGCGCGCATGAGCGGGTCCGCGTGGCAGCCCGAGCCGGGGTGGCAGTCCCTGCCGGGCGCCGGGCCTGCCACCGTCGGCGTGTGGTCGGCGTCCGTCGGGGGCCGCGAGGTCGTGGTCAAGCGGCTGCAGGTCCCCGACCCGCACGACGCCACCGGCGTGCTCTCGCCGCGCGACGTGAACTACTGGCGGCGCGCGGCCGACGTCGCGCTCAGCGGCGTGGTGGCGTCGTCCCCGGGGCTGCGCGAGGCGCCCGTCGTCCGCGTGGACGAGGACGCCGAGGGCGTGACGCTGTTCCACGAGCGCGTCGAGCGCCAGGACGCGCCCGGGCTCTGGCTCGCGACCTGCCTGGGCAGGTTCGCCCCCGCCGACCTCGGCAGCCACGCATGGCTGGCCCGCGACCAGCTGCGGACCCGGCTCGGCCTCGTGGAGCGCCGAGGAGGCTGGCGGACGCTGGCCCGGACGCCGATGGCCGACGTCGCCGACCACCTCTGGCGGCACCGGACGGTCTGGCTCGACCGGTGCGACGAGCTCCCGCAGGTGGCCCAGCACGGCGACCCGTCCGCGGCCAACATCCCCGGCCGGGCAGGGGAGGGTGCCGTCGCGATCGACTGGGCCCACCTGGGGCGCGGCCCGGTCGGCGCCGACCTGGGCTACCTCTCGCTGGCGACCCGCGAGGACGTCGACCCCCTCGTCGAGGCGTACGTCGCCGCGCTGCCGCCCGGGCTCGCCTCGGCGGAGGAGGTGAGGACCGGCGCACGCGTGATGGCCGTCTACACCGCCCTCACGCGGCTGGACTGGGCGTTGGCGCGCGTGGCCGACGGCGAGGGCGCGCTGGCCGGCAAGTTCCGCCACCCGAGCGTGGCGCCGTACATCTACGCGATGCAGCGGCAGGTCGGCCAGATCGAGGCCCTGCTCGCCTGAGCGGTCCCGAGGCCGGGGCGCCGGCTCAGAGCTCGCTGGCCGCGAAGGTGTCGCAGCTCTCCACGGTGCCGTCCTGGTAGCCGGTCATGAACCAGCGCATCCGCTGCTCCGACGAGCCGTGGGTCCAGCCCTCGGGGTCCACGCCCTGGCCGGACTTCTGCTGGATCCGGTCGTCGCCCACGGCCTTGGCCGAGTCGAGCGCCTCCTGGATGTCGCCCTCGTCGAGCGCCTCGAAGATCGCCACGCCCTCCGCGTCGGTGGTTCCGGTGGCGGCCTTGGTCCAGAGGCCGGCGTAGCAGTCGGCCTGCAGCTCGAGGCGTACGGCGTCGGACTCGGGGCCCTGCTGGGTGCGGACCTTGCCCATCGTGCCCATCAGGTTCTGGATGTGGTGGCCGTACTCGTGGCCGATGACGTAGGGCTCGACGAAGTCGCCGCCCTGCCCGCCGAGCTGGCCCTGGAGCACGTCCTGGAAGAACGTGGTGTCGAGGTAGATCGTCTGGTCGCCGGGGCAGTAGAAGGGGCCGACCTGCGAGCTGGCCTGGCCGCAGCCGGTGTTGACGCCACCGCTGAAGGTGAGCATCGTCGCCGGCTCGAAGCCGCTGCTGAACTGTGCGGACCAGTAGTTGTAGAGGGAGTTCTCCACCGCGACGCGGGCGCAGTCCTCGTCCGTGTTGGCGTCCGCCCCTGTCTTGCAGTTGTCGTAGCGCTCGGAGTCGCCCATCCGGCTGGTGTCGGTGCCGCCCTGCGACGTGGTGTCGGTCCCGGTGCCGCCGGGAAGGCCACCGCCGGAGCAGTAGGCCACCGCGAGGAACACCAGGATGATCAGGATGCCGCCGATGCCGCCACCCGCGCGCGTGCCGCCCGGGATCGGGATCCGCATCGGGCCGCCGCCACCCCCGCCGCCCCCGTCACCGACGCGGGAGGTGTCGAGCCTGGCCTTCGGGTTGAAGCGCATGGGCGTGCCTTTCCGCAGGTGGGGACGGGGATCGAGTCCCGGTGGAGCCTGCGCGCAGGTTAGCGCGTGCCCGCGCCGATGGGGCTCCAGCACCCACCCCTTCGTAGGATGTCGCCCGAGATGATCACCGCCCAGAAGCTCGAGGTCCGAGCCGGCGCGCGGCTCCTCATGGAGGACGTCACCTTCCGCATCGCCGCAGGCGACAAGGTCGGCCTCGTGGGGCGCAACGGTGCCGGCAAGACGACCCTCACCCGCATCCTCGCCGGAGAGGGCCAGCCCGCCTCCGGGCAGGTGATCCGCAGCGGCGACATCGGCTACCTGCCGCAGGACCCGCGGGTCGGTGACCCCGAGGTCATCGCCCGCGACCGGATCCTTTCGGCGCGCGGCCTCGACGAGGTCGTACGCCGCCTGCGCGAGGCCGAGGTCGAGATGGCCAGCGAGGACCCGAAGGTCCACGAGCGGGGCATGAAGAGGTGGACGCGCGCCGACGCCGAGCTGCACGCCGGTGGCGGGTACGCCGCCGAGTCCGAGGCCGCCCAGATGGCGGCCGCCCTCGGCATCGAGGAGCGCATCCTCGCCCAGCCGATCGGCACGCTCTCGGGTGGCCAGCGGCGCCGCGTCGAGCTCGCGCGCATCCTCTTCTCCGGCGCCGAGATCATGCTGCTCGACGAGCCGACCAACCACCTCGACGCCGACTCCATCGTGTGGCTGCGCGACTTCCTCAAGGCCCACCGCGGCGGCTTCGTGGTGATCAGCCACGACAACGCCCTGCTCGAGGCGACCGTCAACAAGGTCTTCCACCTCGACGCCAACCGTGCGGTGATCGACGTCTACAACATGGGCTGGCA
>CAZDAO010000600.1:0-404 GCA_964503015.1 uncultured Nocardioides sp.
ACCAGCACCTCCGCACCGGTGTCGCGGACGTGGCGGGCCTTGTCGGCGCCCATGGCGACCGAGGTGTCGGCGTTCTTGACGGCGAAGGTGCCGCCGAAGCCGCAGCACTCCTCGGCGTGCGGCAGGTCGACCAGCTCGATCCCGCGCACCGCCTCCAGCAGCCGCCGCGGTCGGTCGCCGACGCCCAGCATGCGCAGGCTGTGGCAGGTCGGGTGGTAGGTCACCCGGTGCGGGAAGTAGGCGCCCACGTCGGTGACGCCGAGCACCTCCACGAGGAACTCCGAGAGCTCGTAGGTGCGCGGCCCCGTCTCGGCCACCGCCGCCTCCAGCGCCGGGTCGCCCGAACGCCGCGCCACGATCGCGTGCTGGTGACGCGCGGACCCGGCGCACGACCCGGACGGCGT
>CAZDAO010000600.1:414-2737 GCA_964503015.1 uncultured Nocardioides sp.
CCCCCCCCCCCCCCCGCGGGGGCCCCCCCCCCCCCCCCCCCCGGCGGGGGGGGGGGGGCGGGGCCCCCCCCCCCCACGACCCGGACGGCGTGACGATCGCGTCGTAGCCGGCGAACGCGTCGACGAACGTCCGCACGACCGGCACGGCCTCGTCGAGGTAGCCGGTGTTGACCATCGGCTGGCCGCAGCAGGTCTGGGCCGTCGGGAACTCGACGTCCACCCCGAGCCGGCGCAGCAGTCGCACCACGGCCTTCCCCGTGTCGGGGAACATCGCGTCGTTGACGCAGGTGATCTGCAGGGCGACCTTCATCGGTTCGCATCCTGCCACGCGCGGCTGCGGGGGTCGTGCGCACCCGACTCCACCGGCCCCGAGGTCGAGTGCGCTCGCGGTAGTAGTCGACACAAGGCTGCGCACTCGACTCGAGGCTGTGGATGAGCCGAGCGCGCCCTCGCGGTCTCCCCGCAGACTGCAGCGATGGGAGCACGACTCTGGACGGAGCTGGCCGACATGCAAGCCGGTCTGGTGAGCCACCGCCAGCTGCGTGAGCTCGCCGTGAGCCGCGGTGAGATCCGCAATCACCTCCGGGTCGGACGCTGGGCCGTGCGTTCGAGCGAAGTCGTCAGCACCACGACCGGGCCGCTCTCGCGGGAGCAGGCGCTGTGGCTCGGAGTCCTCCACGGTGGTCCCAGCGCTATGGTGGGGGCGCTCAACGCAGCGACCGCCCGCGGGCTCAAGCGGTGGGACCGCGACGACATCACGATCCTGGTGAGCAATCCGCACAGCTTCGTGCCGCTCGAGGGCTACCGGTTCTTCCGGACCCGGCGCCCCTACAAGGTCCTGATCGGGTCAGGCGACCTCCCCGCGTGCCGTCTCGAACCTGCGGTCCTGATGTACGCCGCGCACGAGCCCCACCTGCGCACGGCGCTCGGTGCCGTCACAGCCACCGTGCAGCAGCGCCTGACGACTGTGGAGGCGCTGGTGAACTGGATCGACCGCCTCGCGCCACTGCGTCGCTCACGAGATCTTCGGGAGCTGCTCACCGACGTCACCGACGGTGCCCACTCGATGGCCGAGGTCGACCTGCGCAAGGCGTGCCGCGCCTTCGGGGTGCAAGCACCCACGTCCCAGCGTCCGCGCCGCGACGCCCGGGGCCGGTTGCGCTACACCGATGCCGAGTGGCGGCTGAAGGACGGACGGGTGGTCGTGCTGGAGGTCGATGGCGGGTGGCACGACGACCCCGAGCAGTCGACGCAGGACCGTCGACGCAGCCGTCGGTTGACCAACCCCCGCCGCATGGTCGTCCAGTGCTCCGCGTGGGAGATCCGGCACGAGCCGTGGGAGGTCATGCAGGACCTCGTCACGCTCGGCGTACCCACCCTGGGTTGAGTGCGCAGCCTTGCGGGGACTGCTACCGCCAGCGCACTCGACCAGGGCGGGGGGTGGGTCGAGTGCGCAGCCCTGTGTGGACTGCTACCGGCAGCGCACTCGACCGGAGCGGGCCGCAGGGCGGTGGGCCTAGTGGGCGACGCCGTAGAGGCGGTCGCCGGCGTCGCCGAGGCCCGGGACGATGTAGCCCTTGTCGTTGAGCTTCTGGTCGAGGGCGGCGGTCACCACGGTGACCGGGACGTCGAGCCCGTCGAGGCCCTTCTCGAGGTTGTCCACGCCCTCCGGCGCGGCCAGCAGGCAGATCGCGGTGATGTCGTCGGCGCCGCGGTCGGTGAGGAACTTGATGGCCGCGGCCAGCGTGCCGCCGGTCGCGAGCATCGGGTCGAGGACGTAGCACTGGCGACCGGAGAGGTCCTCGGGGAGGCGCTCGGCGTAGGTCGACGCCTCGAGGGTCTCCTCGTTGCGGACCATGCCGAGGAAGCCGACCTCGGCCGTCGGCAGCAGCCGCATCATCCCGTCGAGCATGCCGAGGCCGGCTCGGAGGATCGGCACGACCATCGGCTTGGGCTGCGCGAGGTAGACGCCCGTGGTGGGACCCACCGGGGTGGTGATCGGCTTGGGGTCGACGCGCACCTCGCGGGTCGCCTCGTAGGCCAGCAGGGTGACCAGCTCGTCGGTCAGCCGACGGAAGGTCGGCGAGTCGGTGTGCTCGTCGCGGAGGACGGTGAGCTTGTGGGAGACGAGGGGGTGGTTCACCACGTGCAGGCGCATGGGGGTCACCCTAGTGGGCCGTCCGGCTGCCCCACGAGTCCCGAAACGGCCTTGGCGAACCCCCGCCCGTCTGGGACATTGGTGGCAGGCGCAGGTTGTCCGCAGACCGTGGGGAGGTCGCTCCATGTCCGAGCCGAACGGCGAGGTCGACTTCGCGCTGGCCGC
>CAZDAO010000601.1:0-2737 GCA_964503015.1 uncultured Nocardioides sp.
CGAGACCTACGTCCAGGAGATCTGGATCGAGCAGCTCGCCAACAACCGCCGCCTCTACCGCATCCGAGGAAAGATGGCGCTCGACCGGGTGCTGCGCTACGAGAACCTCGACACCGAGCTGCAGGAGGTCTGGGACCACCTCGGCCTGCCCGGTGCGCCCGACCTGCCGCGCGCCAAGGGCAACGCCCGCCCCGCCGGCCACTACCGCGAGCTCTACACCGACACCTCGCGCGAGCGGGTCGCGACGGTGTTCGCCGACACCATCGAGGCGTTCGGCTACGAGTTCTGATGTTCGCCCCCGGCGAGGTGCTCGCCACGGCCGCCTCCGTCGTCGACCTGCTCGACCGCGACGAGCGCTGGTGGCGCGACTGGGACGACTGATCGCCGACCTAGGTGGTCGCGGGCTCTCGTACGACGGCCAGCAGCCGCTCGCACTCGGCGAGCAGCCGGGCGCGCAGGGGAGCGCCGCGCTCCGCGAACGATCGCTGCGCCTCGACGTAGGCGGCCTTGCCCTCCGGCGTCTCGATCCGGACGGGCTCGAAGCCGAGGTCGGCCAGGTCGTAGGGCGCGGCTCGCATGTCGAGGACGCGGATCTCGCGCGCGAGCTCGAAGCAGTCGGCCACCAGCTCGCTCGGGATCATCGGCGAGAGCCGGAAGGCGTGCTTGTAGAGGTCCATCCCGGCATGGAGGCAGCCCGGCTGCTCGAAGGACTGGCGGTCGTCGCGGCCCGGCTGGAGGGTGTTGAGCGGCCGCGCGCTCGGGGTGAAGAACCGGAACGCGTCGAAGTGCGAGCAGGCGATCCGGTGGGACTCGACGACCGCGTCGGTGCCCTCCTGGCCGAGCCGCAGCGGCCAGTCGTGGCGCGTCCCGAACTCGGCGGACCGGTGGACCATCGCCCACTCGTGGAGGCCGAAGCACCCGAACTGGGGCGCCCGGTCGGCCGTCGCGGACAGCAGGGCGTGCACCTGCTCGAGCAGCGGCCGCTGCGAGGCGACGTACTCCTCGGTGACCGCCGCCACCCCGGTCGAGTGCGCAGCCTCGTGGCGACTGGTGCCGCCAAGGCACTCGACCTGTTCGTAGCCCTTGAGGGAGACGAGCTCGTCGGCGTCCTCGAGCGCGACGCCGAAGCCCGGGTGCCAGCGGCGCAGCTGCGCGGGGCGCTGGGAGTAGTAGGTGAAGAGGAAGTCGTGCACCGGGTGCTTGACCTGGCCGGCCCGCCGCGCGAGGTGCGGCGCGACGAGGGCGTCGACGCGCGCGGCGTGGGCCTCGGCGAGCGGACGCCACTGTGCCGCGGTCAGGATCTTCACCAGTCCGAGGCTAGTCGGCGCCGACGCTGCGGCGGACACTGACGGGATGCACCCCGACCGCAGCGCGGGCCTCGACCGCGCCCACGCCCTGGCCCTGGAGTGGCTCGACTCGCTCGCCGACCGGCCGGTGCCGCCGCGGCTGACGACCGACGAGGTCGCGGCCCTGCTCGACCCGGTGCTGCCCGACGGGTCGACCGACCCCGCGACGGTCGTCGAGGAGCTGGCGGCCGCCTGCGAGCCGGGGCTCAACGCGATGCCGGGCGGTCGCTTCTTCGGCTTCGTCATCGGTGGCACCCACCCGGCGGCCCTCGCCGCCGACTGGCTGGTGAGCGCGTGGGACCAGAATGCCGGCCTGCGCGTCATCACCCCGGCCCACTCCGCGGTGGAGGACCTCACCGAGCGCTGGCTCCTGGACCTCCTCGGCCTGCCGGGCGGGAGCGCGGTGGGGTTCGTCACCGGGGGCACGATGGCCAACTTCACCTGCCTGGCTGCCGCCCGCGACGAGGTGCTGCGGCGGCACGGCTGGGACGTCGCGACGCAGGGCCTGGTCGGATCGCCGGGTGTCCGGGTGCTGGTGGGCGCCGAGCGGCACGACACCATCGACCTCGCCCTGCGCTACCTCGGCCTCGGTGCGCCCGAGCCGGTCGCCGTCGACGACCAGGGGCGCGTCGAGGTCGCCGCGCTGGCCGCCGCGCTCGAGGCGGGCGACGGACGACCGACGATCGTGTGCCTCCAGGCCGGCAACGTGCACTCCGGCGCGTTCGACCCGTTCGTCGAGACCATCGCCGCGGCCCACGACGCCGGCGCGTGGGTGCACGTCGACGGTGCGTTCGGGCTCTTCGCCGCGGCCTCGCCGACGCGGCGCCACCTGGTCGAGGGCGTCGAGGCCGCGGACTCCTGGGCCACCGACGCCCACAAGACGCTCAACGTGCCCTACGACTGCGGCCTCGCGATCGTCCGCGACCGCGCCGCCCTCCGCGCCGCGATGGGCATGCACGGCGACTACCTGATCTTCGACGCCGCGGGCGAGCCGATGGACAAGGTGCCGGAGATCAGCCGCCGGGGCCGGGCTTTCCCGGTCTGGGCGGTGCTGCGGTCGCTGGGTCGTGACGGAGTGGCTGACTTGGTCGACGGCTACTGCGAGCACGCCCGCGCCTTCGCCGACGGCATCGCCGCGATCGAGGGCGCGGAGGTCCTCAACGACGTCGTCTTCACCCAGGTGTGCGCCTCGTTCGGCGACGACGCCGCCACCCGTGGCGTCGTCGATGCGATGCTCGCCGACGGTACGGCGTGGACGACGGGCTCCCGGTGGCGCGGCCGGGCCGTGCTGCGGGTGAGCGTGAGCAACTGGTCGACGACCGCCGCCGACGTGGAGGCCAGTCTCGATGCGCTGCGGCGTGCGGCCGCTCGATAGGGTCGGTGCATGCGCA
>CAZDAO010000602.1:0-2735 GCA_964503015.1 uncultured Nocardioides sp.
GGTCGCCCACGCGGGCTCGGACAGCGCGTGCGTGTCACGGCCGATGAACAGCGGACCGTCGAAGCCCTGCTCCTTGCGGTAGTCGCAGATCGCCTGCGTGGTGGCGGCGATGTGCACCTCGTTGAAGGAGGTGGTGAGCGAGGTGCCGCGGTGCCCGCTGGTGCCGAAGGCGACCTGCTGCGCGACGTCGTCGGGGTCGGGCTCGAGGTCGAAGTAGGCCGTGACGAGGTGGGACACGTCCACGAGGTCCTCGGTGCGGGCGGGCAGTCCTGCTCTCTCGTGGTTGGCCATGGCCCCATCTTGGTGCCCGGAGCCTCCTCCGTCGAGAAAGGCACACCATGCCTGTCGATCCGGTGCCGGTTCGTCCGTCAGAGTGGTGAGGCCGCAGCCCCTGCGGCCCGCGACGAACGAAGGAGCCCACCACCGATGAGCCGCTACCTGGTCCTGCTGCCGGCGCCCGAGGCCGACTGGGCCGACCTGCCACCCGAGGAGCACGAGAAGGGGCACCGGTCCCACGTGCAGTTCCAGGAGGAGATCGCCGCCGAGGGCCACACCCTCGTCATGGTCAGCCCGCTGGAGCCCTCGGCACAGGCCGTCTCGATGCGCCCGGACGGCCACGGAGGAGCGCTGGTCACCGACGGGCCGTTCACCGAGTCGGTCGAGCAGGTCGTCGGCTTCTACCTCGTCGAGACCGACGACGGCGACGCCTTCCGTGCCGCCTGTGAGCGGTTCGCGAGTCGCGGTGAGCACATCGAGCTCCGTCGCCTGGCCGAGTGAGAGGAACCGAGATGACCGAGTACGTCGTGCTGCTGATGGGTGACGCCGAGCGGTGGTGGGACCTGTCGGAGGACGAGCGCCGCGCCGGGTACGCCGCCCACGAGCAGTTCTCCGCGCGGCTCGCCGAGGGCGGCCACCGCGTCACGGGGGGCGCCGAGCTGCACCGGGCGTCGGAGGCGCGCACGATCGCCCCGAACGCCACCACGGTGACCGACGGGCCGTGGGCCGAGACGAGCGAGCAGGTCGGCGGGTTCTACGTCGTGGCGTCCGAGGACCTCGACGACCTGCTGGACTGCTGCCTGCTCCTGTCCGCGACCGGCGACGCCGTCGAGGTGCGCCGGTGCGTCGAGCCCGAGGAGCGTCCGTCGTGAAGTACCTCGTCCTGCTGGTCGGCGATGGCGCCGAGAAGCCCTGGCCCGAGCAGACGGAGTCCGAGCAGGCGGCCGCGATGGCGAAGTTCGGTGAGTTCGACACGGCCTGCCGCGAGCGCGAGGGCGTCGAGATCCTCGCCGGCGAGGCGCTCGCCGGTCCTGGCGACGCCACCGTCATGCGGACGACGGGCGGCACGGTGACCCTGAGCGACGGGCCCTACGCCGAGGTGATCGAGGGCATGGGCGGGTTCTACCTGCTCGAGGCCCCCGACCTGGACGTCGTCGTCGAGCTGTTGCGGCTGCTGCCGCCGTACGACATCCAGATCCACCCGACGATCGACGTGTCGCCCTGAGGACCCACGTGCAGCAGCTCGAGGACGTGGTGCGGCAGGAGTGGGGCCGCCTCGTGGCCCTGCTCCTGTCGCAGTTCCGTCGGCTCGACCTCGTCGAGGACGCCCTCGGCGACGCGGTCGAGGCGGCCAGCCGCACCTGGCCGGTCGACGGCGCGCCCGACAAGCCCGCCGCGTGGCTGCTCACGGCCGCGCGCAGGCGGGTGGTCGACCGGCTCCGCACCGAGGAGGTGGCGCGGCGCAAGGAGCCGCTGCTCCGCACCGATGCCGAGCACCACCAGGAAGGAGCGCGCACCATGGCCGATGCCGGGAGCCTGGTCGAGGACGACGTCCTGCGGCTGGTGCTGATGTGCGCGCACCCCGCGCTCGCGCCCGAGTCGGCCAGCGCGCTCTCGCTGCGACTGGTGCTCGGCGTGCCGACCGCCGACATCGCGCGGCTGTTCCTCGTGCCCGAGGCGACCATGGCCGCCCGCATCACCCGCGCGAAGAAGCGCATCGTCGGCGCCGGCATCCCCTTCGCGGTGCCCGACGCGGACGTGCTGCCCGAGCGCCTCGACGTCGTCGCCCAGACCGCCTACCTCGCCTTCACCGCGGGCTACTCCCCCGGCACCGGCCCCGACCTGCTCCGGGCCGAGGCGTCCGGTGAGGCGATCCGCCTGGTGCGGGTCGTGCTGGGGCTGCGGCCCGGCGAGCCCACCCTGCTCGGGCTTCTCGCGCTGATGCTGCTGCAGCACTCCCGCCGCGACGCCCGCGTCCGGGACGGGCGGCTGGTGCTGCTGACCGACCAGGACCGGAACCGCTGGCACCACGACGAGATCGCCGAGGCCACCCGGTTGCTCGGCCGACCGGACCTCGCCGGACCGGTCTCGCCCCTCGCGGCGTCGTACGTCCTGCAGGCGCGCATCGCCGCCGAGCACGCCACCGCGCCGACCGCGGCCGACACCCGCTGGGACCGCATCGTCGGGCTGTACGACGTTTTGCTCCACGTCGCACCGTCCCCGTCCGCCCGGCTGGCGCGGGCCGTCGCCGTGGCCGAGGACCGCGGCACGGCCGCCGGGCTGGCTGCCCTCGACGGGATCGACATCCCCGACAGCCACCGGCCTGCCGCGGTGCGCGCCGAGCTGCTCTCGCGCGCCGGTGACGTCGACGCCGCGCGGGCGGCGTACGACCAGGCGATCGCCGCCTGCCGCAACGACGTGGAGCGCGAGTTCCTCGAGCGCCAGCGAGTGGAGCTCGG
>CAZDAO010000603.1:0-2731 GCA_964503015.1 uncultured Nocardioides sp.
CGTGCCCTCGCGCGTGTGGTCGGAGCAGACCCGCATCAGCTGCGAGGCCAGCTGCGTCGCCGCGCGCAGGGCCGCGCCCTCGTCGGCGCCGTCGACGGGTTCGTAGACGTAGACGACGTCGACGTCGGAGATGTAGTTCAGCTCGTGGCCGCCGCACTTGCCCATCGCGATCACCGCCAGCCGGGCGGTCGCCGCGGGCTCACCGACCCGGGCCCGCGCCACCGCGAGCGCGGCCTCGAGCGTGCCGGCCGCGAGGTCGGAGATCTCCGCCGCCGCGTCGTCGAGGCCCACGTGGTGGGCCAGGTCGCGCGCGGCCAGGCGCAGCAGCACCCGGCGGTACTCGACCCGCAGTGCGTCGACCGCGTGCGCGTCGGGCAGCGTCGCCACCGGCGTCGCGTCGTGGGGATCGGCGCCCACGGCCTCGAGCAGGCACTCCCGCACGGCGTAGGCCGGCATCCGGGTGCTGCCGAGGGTGGGGTCGGTGAGCTCGCGCCAGTGGTCGGGGTGGCGCACCAGGTGCGTGGTCAGCGCGGCGCTCGCGCCCAGCACGCAGCACACCCGCATGGCCGTGCCCTCGTCGTCGGCCAGCTCCTCGAGCATCGCCGCCCCCGCGCCGGGCTCGCGCTCGTCGAGGGCGTCGGCGACCCGCAGCAGCCCCGCGAGGGCGGCGTCAGGATCCGCGGTCGCGGCAAGGTGGTCGGTCAGCGGCCGGCCCGCCTCGCCGAGCCGCTCGATGCCCGCCGCTGCGGCCGCGCCGTCGACGAAGCCGATCCGCACGAACGACCCGCTCGAGTGCGGGGTCATGGGAGGCCCGCCTGCACGCCGGCGACGATGACCGCGAACCGCTCGGCCATCGGCCGCCAGGAGGAGGCCAACGCCGGTTCCGCCTCCTCGATGGCGGCGAGCACCGCCTCCTCGTCGAAGGTGCGTGCGACCTCGTCCTCCCGGTCGGTCTCGACCCAGCGCCGGATGATCCCGGCGTGCGCCTCGGGGTGGGCCTGGATCCCCCACGCCCGCGGCGCGAACCGCGCGACCTGGACCTCGCCGTCGGGTGTGCGGGCCAGGACGACGGCACCCTCGGGCAGGACGGCGACCACGTCGTTGTTCCAGTGGATGGCCCGGTCCCTGCCGGTCCGCCCGCCGACCCAGTCGTCCGTCACGGCGTCCCCCGTCCAGCCCAGGGGCTGCAGGCCGACGGTCTGGCCGCGGGGGTTGCGCCGCACCACCCCACCCAACGCCACCGCGACGAGCTGGTGGCCCAGGCACACCCCGAGCAGCGGCGTCCCGGCGGCGACCGCGTCGCGGATGCCCGCCTTCAGCGGGCCCAGCCACGGGTGCGCATCGTCGTCGTTCGCACCCATCTCCCCGCCCAGCACCACCACGCCGTCGTACGACGTCAGGGCGGGCAGGGCGTCACCGGCGTAGGGCCGACAGACCTCGAGCGTGCAGCCGGCCTCCACCAGCCACTCGCCCAGGAGCGCAGGCGGGCACGACTCCTCGTGCTCGACGGCGAGGATGCGGCTCATCGGGTCCACCTCACCATGTCGGGTCCGGGGTCAGAGGACCGGCAGCATCCGGTCGCGCTCGAAGGCGGAGACCTGCGTGCGGTACTCCTCCCACTCGGCGCGCTTGTTGCGGAGGAAGAAGTCGAAGACGTGCTCGCCGAGGGTCTCGGCGAGCAGCTCGGAGTCCTCCGCGATGCCGATCGCGTCCCACAGGCTCTTGGGCAGCGGCGCGATGCCGAGTGCCTTGCGCTCGCGCTCGGTCAGCGACCACACGTCGTCCTCGGCCTCGCGGGGCAGGTCGTAGCCCTCCTCGATGCCCTTCATGCCCGCGGCGAGCACGACGGCGAAGGCGAGGTAGGGGTTGCAGGCCGGGTCGATCGTGCGCAGCTCGATGCGCGTCGACTGCCCCTTGTTGGGCTTGTACATCGGCACCCGGACCATCGCCGACCGGTTGTTGTGGCCCCAGCAGATCGAGGACGGCGCCTCGCCGCCGCCGAGCAGCCTCTTGTAGGAGTTGACCCACTGGTTGGTCACCACGCTGATCTCGCTGGCGTGACGCAGGATCCCGGCGATGAACTGCCGGCCGGTCCTGGAGAGCTGGTACTGGGCGCCGGCCTCGAAGAAGGCGTTGCGGTCGCCCTCGAAGAGCGAGACGTGGGTGTGCATACCCGAGCCCGGGTGGGTGGTGAACGGCTTGGGCATGAACGACGCCCAGATGTCGTGGCCCAGCGCGACCTCGCGGACGACGGTGCGGAAGGTCATGATGTTGTCCGCGGTGGTCAGCGCATCGGCGTACCTGAGGTCGATCTCCTGCTGGCCGGGCCCGCCCTCGTGGTGGCTGAACTCCACCGAGATGCCCATCGCCTCGAGCATCGTGATCGCGTCGCGCCGGAAGTCCGCTCCGCGCGACTGGGCGGTGTGGTCGAAGAAGCCGCTGCGGTCGACCGGCTGCGGCTCGTCACCCTTACCGGGCACGTTCTTGAACAGGTAGAACTCGATCTCGGGGTGCGTGTAGAAGGTGAAGCCCTGGTCGGCCGCCTTGCTGAGGGTGCGCTTGAGCACGTGGCGCGGGTCGGCGTACGACGGGCTGCCGTCGGGCATCACGATGTCGCAGAACATCCGGGCGGTGGTGGGCCCGCCGTCCTCGCCGGTGCGCCACGGCAGGATCTGGAACGTCGAGGCGTCGGGGTGGGCGAGCATGTCGGACTCGTAGACGCGGGCGAAGC
>CAZDAO010000604.1:0-2726 GCA_964503015.1 uncultured Nocardioides sp.
GACACCGCGCACACCTACTTCACCGGCAACCAGACCTCCGACGCGGTGCTGGTGATCGAGGACGGCGAGTCGGTGCTCTACGCCCGGCCGCGCTCGGAGCGCGACACCGACGAGTTCTTCCGCGACCGTCAGTACGGCGAGCTCTGGGCGGGTCGCCGCCCGTCCGCGCAGGAGATCGCCGACTCCCTCGGCATCGAGGTGCGCCACGTCAAGGACCTGCCGTCCTTCGACGACGACCGCAAGACGCGCGACATCACCAGCGACGAGGACCTCGCCCGGGTGGCCGACGAGCTGCGGCTGGTCAAGGACGAGTGGGAGGTCGGCGAGCTGCAGGAGGCCTGCGACATCACCACCCTCGGCTTCGAGGACTCGGTGCGCGAGTGGGACCGGGTGCGCGAGTTCGGCGAGCGCTGGATCGAGGGCACGTTCTTCCGCCGCGCCCGGGCGATGGGCAACGACATCGGCTACGACTCGATCTGCGCCGGTGGCTCGCACGCCACGACGCTGCACTGGATCGACAACACCGGCGCGATCGAGCCGGGCAAGCTGGTGCTCCTCGACATGGGCGTGGAGGGTCACAACCTCTACACCGCCGACGTGACGCGCACCCTTCCGGTCGACGGCACCTTCACGCCGCTGCAGCGCGACCTCTACGACCTCGTGCACCAGGCCCAGCAGGCCGGGATCGACGCGGTGCGGCCCGGCGCCGCCTTCCTCGCCGCCCACAACGCCGCGATGGACGTCCTCGCCCACGGGCTCGAGGACCTGGGCCTGCTCCCGGTCTCCGCCGAGGAGGCGCTCGACCCGGAGTCGAAGGTCTACGCCCGCTGGACCCTGCACGGCACCTCGCACATGCTCGGCATGGACGTCCACGACTGCGGTCGCGCGTCGACCGACATCTACCCCAAGGGCGACCTAGCCGAGGGCATGGTGCTCACCGTCGAGCCGGGCCTCTACTTCCAGGAGGACGACCTGCTCGTCCCCGAGGAGCTGCGCGGCATCGGCATCCGGATCGAGGACGACATCCTCGTCACCGCCGACGGCAACCGGAACCTCTCGGCCTCGCTCCCCCGCACCTCGGCCGACGTGGAGGAGTGGATGGGCTCCCGCATCGGTGGCTGACCCGGCGCCGAGCCTGACGATCGTCGACGGGCTGCCGCGCTGCCACCACTTCGACGCCTTCCGCTGCCGCTCGTGCACGCTGCTCGGCGTCGCCCGCGAGCAGCAGCTCTCCGACAAGGAGGCGCACGCGCGCTCGCTGGTCGACGCGCCGGTGTGGCTGCCGACCGTCGCGGGAGCGGACGCCCGATTCCGCAACAAGGCCAAGATGGCCGTCGGCGGCACCGTCGACGCGCCGACGCTGGGCATCCTCGACCGCGACCTCGCCGGCATCGACCTGCACGACTGCGGCCTGCACTCCGACGGCCTCCGGGCGGCCCTCGGCGTGATCGCGTCGTGGATCAGCAGCGCCGGGCTGACGCCGTACGACGTCGCGGCGCGGCGTGGTGAGCTCAAGCACGTCCTGCTCACCGAGTCACCCGACGGCGAGCTGATGCTGCGGCTGGTGATGAGGTCCACGGCGCTGGAGGCGAAGGTCCGCTCGCGCCTGCCCGCCCTCCTGGACGCCTTGCCGGCCCTGCGCGTGGTGACCCTCAACGTCCAGCCCGAGCACAAGGCCGTGCTCGAGGGCGAGCGCGAGATCGTGCTGACGCGTGAGTCCACCCTTCCGATGAGGCTGGCCACCGGCGTGACCCTGCTGCTCGGTCCGAGGGCCTTCTTCCAGACGAACACCCACGTCGCCGAGGCGCTCTACGAGCAGGCGCGGGCCTGGGTCGCGGGGCTCGACGTCAGCCGGATCTGGGACCTGTACTGCGGGGTCGGAGGCTTCGCGCTGCACCTCGCCGGACCGGACCGCGAGGTCGTCGGGGTCGAGGTGTCGCCCGAGGCGATCGACGCGGCCCTGGCCGCGGCCGACGAGTTGGGGGTCGAGGCCCGGTTCGTCGCCGGGGACGCCACGTCGTACGCCGTCGCGTCAGGCGAGGTGCCCGACCTGGTCGAGGTGAACCCGGCCCGGCTCGTGATCGGGCCCGAGCTGGCCGATTGGCTGGAGGATGCGGGCGTGCGGCTCGTCGTATACTCCTCGTGCTACGCCGAGTCCCTTGCGCGCGACCTGGCGCTGATGCCGTCCCTGCGGCCCGTCGAAGCGCGGGTGCTCGACATGTTCCCGCACACCACCCACTACGAGGTCATGGTCCTGCTGTCCGCTGAGGGCTTGGCCGAGGTGGATCCTGGGGCTCTCGGGATGCGACGCCTGTGACGAGAGCCACGGAATCCACTGCTGCGACAGCCGGTTGAGCCGGATGTGCCCGCCTCCTCGACTCCCCCGGCGACCGTCGGCGACCTGCTGACGCAGCGTCGCGCCGTCGACCTCGCCCGGACCGAGAGCGCGCTGTGTCGCCTCGGACGCATCCTCGACTGATCCTCGACCGATCCTCGAATCCATCTGCGTCCCCGCCCGGCTGCGGCCGTGCGGTCCTCGAAAGGTTGCACCTCCAGCATGACTACTCCCGCAACGGCGGAGAAGAAGCGCACCCGCTTCCGGCTCCCCTCCTTCGGCGTCCAGGTCCTCATCGGACTGGTCCTCGGCGTGGCCCTCGGGCTCGTCGCCCGCAGCATGGGCGCGGACGGCGTCGACGCCTCGACCGGCGAGGTCGACCCCAACTGGC
>CAZDAO010000605.1:0-2725 GCA_964503015.1 uncultured Nocardioides sp.
GCGCATCCGGTCGCGCTTGCGCGCGAAGGACTGGAAGTGCCAGCGGATGATCGAGCTGCGGTCGAAGATCTTGCGGAAGGCTCGCTGCGCGCGCACCTCAACCACCGAGGGGACGGCGCGCGAGCGAGACCAGCCGCTCGTACTGCTCGGGCTCGGTGGTGTTGACGCCGAGGTCGTGGTCGACCTTGCCGAGGCCGTGGTGGTCGCTGCTGCCGGTGACGAGCAGGTCGAGGTCGGCGGCGATCCCGCGCAGGCGGGTCCGGACCTCCGGCGGGTGGTCCTGGTGGTCGACCTCGATGCCGGCGAGCCCGAGCGCGCGGAGGGACGCGAAGACGTCCTCGGTGAGCACCGTCCCGCCACGCCGGCCCCACGGGTGGGCGATCACCGGCACGCCGCCCGCGGCGACCACGATCGGGATCATCTCCTCCAGCTGCGGGGCGTAGCGGTTGACGTACCCGGGCTGTCCCGGGCTGAGCAGCGTCGCGAACGCCTCGGTGCGGTCGGCCACGACACCGAGCCGGACGAGCGCGTCCGCGACGTGCGGACGTCCCGCGGCCACCGACTCCCCCGCCTCCCGGTGCACGTCGTCCTCGGTGATGTCGACACCGTGGCCCCGCAGGCCAGCGACGATGGCGGGCGTGCGCTCGGTGCGACCGGCGAGGATCCGGTCGAGCACCTCCACGAGCGGACCGTGGGTCGGGTCCGGGAGGTACGCCAGCAGGTGGACGCCGCGGTGGTGGAGCTTCGTGCTGATCTCGAGGCCCGGCAGGAGGATGATGCCGACCTCGTCTGCCGCCCGCTGGGCCTCCGCCCAGCCCGAGGTGGCGTCGTGGTCGGTCAGTGCGACCACGTCGAGGCCGGCCGCCTTCGCCTCGCGCACGAGCGCAGCGGGCGTGTCCGTGCCGTCACTCGCGGACGAGTGCGTGTGGAGGTCGATCCGCACGTCAGCTGTTCCACTTCAGCAGCGCCGGGGTCTCCCGCTCGAAGCCGAGCACCGACACGGTCGAGGTGTCGAGGCGGAAGAAGCGGCCCTCGGCGGCCGGCTGCTCGAGCCAGCGGGCGGTCAGCACCCGCAGCGAGTGGCCGTGCGCGAAGACCAGCGTCCGGGCGTGCTCGCGCGCCCGGTCGATGACCCGGTCGAGCCGTGCGGACACCTCGTCGGCGGTCTCGCCGCCAGGCACGGGGTGCGTCCACACCGACCAGCCGGGGACGGTCTCGCGGATCTCGGCGGTGGTCACGCCCTCGTAGTCGCCGTAGGCCCACTCCACGAGGTCCTCGTCGATCTCGACGTCGGCGAAGCCCGCCAGCTCGGCGGTACGACGCGCGCGCTGGCGCGGACTGGTGAGGACGAGGTCGAAGTCGACGTCGTAGAGGCGCGGACCCAGCAGGATGGCCGCCTCCTCGCCGTCGGCGGTCAGGGGCAGGTCGGTGGTCGAGGTGTGCTTGCCGTCGCGGCTCCACTCGGTCTCGCCGTGACGGACCAACCAGAGCTCGGGACCGGCGGTGGAGGACATGCCCGCGAGTCTGCCACGGGTCCGCGGGTCTCCTGCCACGATGCTCGCCATGAGCGGACCCACCCCCGGCACCGTCGACCTCGGCCGCGCCCGGCTCGCGATCGCGGCGGCGTTCGGCACCCAGGGGCTGGTCTTCATCAGCCTGACGACACGCCTCCCCCGCATCCAGGACCGCTGGGACCTCGGCGAGCTCGCCCTCTCCGGGGTGCTGCTGATGATGGTCCTGCTCGCCGGGGCGGGCTCGCTGCTGGCGGAGCGGCTGGCGCCCCGCCTCGACAGCGCCGTGGTCCTGCGCGCCGGACTCCTCGTCGTCGCGACCTCCGTCGCGGTGGTGGTCCTGGCACCGGTGAAGGTCGTCTTCGTCCTCGCCCTGGCGGCGTACGGCGTCGGGCTCGGGCTGGTCGACGCGACCGGCAACATGCAGGCCGTCGCCCTCGAGCATCGGCTCGGCCGGGTGGTGCTCCCCTCGTGCCACGGCGCGTGGACCCTCGGCGGCGTGGTCGGCGCGGTGCTCACCATCGTCACGACCGACGTGCCCTGGTCGGCGATCGCCGCCCTGGCCGTGCTTCCGCTGGTCGCCGCGACCGCGCCGTACCTCTCGCGCGACCACGGTGAGGCCGCCACCTCGACCGACACCGACGTGCCATGGCGCGCGATCGTCATGGTCGGGCTGGCGCTCGTCGTGTTCTACACGGTGGACACCGCAGCGGCGACGTGGGGACCGGTCTACCTCGACGACGAGTTCAGCGCCCCCGAGGGACTGGTCGCGCTCGCGACCCTGCCCTACCTGCTGGCCAGCGGGCTGGTGCGGCTGGCCGGCGACCGGCTGACCGAGCAGGTCGGTGCGGTGCGCCTGCTGCGGGTCGGCGCGGCGATCGCCCTCGTCTCGCTCGCGACCGTCGTGGCCTCACCGACGTGGGGAGTCGCCGTGGTCGGGTTCACGCTCCTCGGCTGCGGGGTCGCGGTCGTCGCGCCGCTGAGCTTCTCCGCCGCGGCGGCGCTCGCCGGGCGCGACGCCGACCCCGCGACCCGGCAGGCGCGGGTGGACGCCGTCGTGGCGCGCTTCAACCAGTTCAACTACGCGGGAGCACTGCTCGGCGCGGTCATGACGGGCGCCGTCGGTGCCGGGTCGCTCCGCCTCGGCTTCGCCGTGCCGCTCGTGCTGGTGGTCGCCCTGTTCTGGCTGGCGAAGGCGTTCGCGCCGGCGGACG
>CAZDAO010000606.1:0-209 GCA_964503015.1 uncultured Nocardioides sp.
TCCCAGGTGTAGAGCTTGGCGGTGAGCGGGTAGACCGGCATCAGCTTGCTCAGCGTCGCGCCTTCGGGGCCGTCCATCGCGAACCCGTGGGGCTGGTCGAGCTGCCACGTGCCGCGGAACTGCTTCGCCTTGCCGGTGAAGACCGCTCGGCTGCCGGGGCGGAACTCGGCCTCGTGGCGGTCGGCCTGCCCTTGGTAGGGGCTGAACAG
>CAZDAO010000606.1:219-2724 GCA_964503015.1 uncultured Nocardioides sp.
CGTCGGTGCGCAGCCGCACCGTCGTACGGAACTGGCGGCGGTTGCCGGAGAAGAAGGACGCGCTCTCGCAGGACCGCACCTCGCCGACGATGGTCAGCTGCTCGCCGACGACCGGGGTGGCGACCTCCGAGAGCTCGGTGGCGGCGACGTAGCGACGCGGGAAGTGGCGCAGCAGGTCACCGACGGTCTTCAGGCCCAGGCCCTCCTCGGCGAGCTTGCGCTTCTTGTGGTGGTTGCCGAAGACCGCCCCGATCGGGCTGTCCGGCGTGATCGCGACCATGGCAGATTCCTAGCCGATCCCGGCCGGTCACTCGACGCTGACCAGCAGCGGGTAGCGCGGCTGGCCGCCCTCGTGGACCGCGACGTCGACCGTCGGGTGCCGTTGGTCGACGTGTGCGGCCACCCGCTCGGCGAGCTCCACACCGCCCTCACCCGACACGATGGTGACCAGCTCGCCACCGCCGGCGAGCAGCCGCTCGAGGACGTCGCGGGCGACCTCCTCGAGGTCGGACCCGACGACCGCGAAGTCGCCGGCGACCACGCCGAGGGCGTCACCGGCCTCGCACGGCCCGGCCATCGTGATGGCCTGGCGGGCCGCGATCGTCACCGCGCCGTGGCGGACGTGACGCGCGGTGGCGGTCATCTCGCGCACGTCGGCGTCGAACGTGCGGCCGGGCTCGTGGACGGAGATTGCGGCCAGGCCCTGCACCTGCGCCTGGGTCGGGATCACCTCGACCGAGACCGCGTGCTCGGCCTCCGCGGTGCGCGCGGCGATCTCGGCGGCCCGGACGGTGTCGGCGTCGTTGGGCAGCACCACGACCTCCTCGGCCCCACACGCGGTGATCGCCTCGAGCAGCTGGCCGGTCGACGGTCGCTGCCCCGGACCGCCCGCGACGACCACGGCGCCTGCGGACTCGAACAGCTCGGCCAGGCCCGGACCGGCGGCCACCGCCACGACCCTGCGCCCGCTGCGGGTCGAGACCCGCTGGCGCGCCGCGGCGACCTGCTCGGCGAAATGGGTGACCCGGATGCGGTGGGGGCGTCCAGCAGTGATGCCGGCCTCGACCGCGGCACCGACGTCGTCGACGTGGACGTGGACGTTCCACAGCCCGTCGCCGCCGACGACCACGAGGCTGTCACCGAGCCCGGCCAGCGTGTGGCGCAGCTGCTCCACGGCCTCGTCGTCGGCGTCGAGGAGGTACATCACCTCGTAGGCCGGGCCGTCCTCGGTGAGGTCCTCGCCGGGGGCGCCCGGTGTCACCACGGGGATGTGGTGGGTGCCGATCACAGGCGTGTAGGGCGTCGGGCGGCGGCCGGTCGAGGCGGTCTCGACGGCGTCGAGGACCACGCAGAGGCCGCGACCGCCGGCGTCGACGACGCCGGCCTGGGCCAGCACCGGCAGCTGCTCGGGGGTCCTCGCGAGCGCGACCCTGGCGGCTGCGGCGGCCGCGGTGAACACGTCGCGGGTCCGGGCACCGGGGAGCTGTGCGGCAGCCAGGGCCGCGTCGGACGCGGCGCGCGAGACGGTGAGGATCGTGCCCTCCACGGGCGTCCCGACGGCGGCGTAGCTCGCGTCGGTCGCCTCGGCCATGGCGGCGGCGATGGTCTGCGCCGGATGCTCCTGCAGGCTGGCGCCGGCGAGGTGGCGGACGTAGGCGCGGAACATCTGGCTCAGGATCACCCCGGAGTTGCCGCGCGCCCCCAGCAGCGCGGCCCGAGCGAGCACCGCCATGCCCTCCCCCAGCCCCAGGCCGGGGTCTGCCGCGCGCGCGGCACGCAGCTCGTCGCGGGCGGCCGAGACGGTGAGGAACATGTTGGTGCCGGTGTCGCCGTCGGGGACGGGGTAGACGTTGAGCGCGTCGATCTCCTCACGCGCCGAGGACAGGGCGTCGGTCGCGATGTCGACGAACCTGGCGACCCCGTCGAGGGTGATGCCGGCGGTGACTGGCTCCATCGCGTCGGTGTGCTCCGTGGTCGTCGGGTGTCGGATGTCGGGCTGCGGGCTGGGGTCCTGCGCCGGTCTCGGGCAGGATGGGGGCAACGCGTGCGCACTGTGGTGCGCGCCACAGGGTAGTGCCCGGATCCGACGCCCCTGCGATTTCATCTCGCCACGGTTCCTCGGCTACTCTTGCGCGGTTGCCAGTTGCCGCCTCCAGCGGCGACGGACCTCGAACATCTATCAACCTCGAACGGATCGGAGTGCACGGTGGCTGCCGTCTGCGACATCTGCGCCAAGAAGCCGGGCTTCGGAAACAACCGTCCCTGGTCGCGCAAGATCACCAAGCGTCGTTTCAACCCCAACATCCAGCGCGTCCGGGCGACCGTCAACGGCACGCCCAAGCGCCTGAACGTCTGCACCGGCTGCCTCAAGGCCGGCAAGGTCTCGCGCTGACCTGAGAACTTCGTCGAAGCCCCCGTCGCTGATGCGGCGGGGGCTTCGTCGTACCCCGGCGCGCGCGCCTTGTCCCGGTCCCAGAAGGGGATGCTGACGGTCACGCTGACCGC
>CAZDAO010000607.1:0-2697 GCA_964503015.1 uncultured Nocardioides sp.
CAGGGGGTAGGTCGAGAACTACCAGTTAGCCTCACGGCATGGGTGGTGGCCTGGCTGTCAACGGCCAAGTCGTGGTCCCCACTGGTGGCCAACTGAAAGTCCCCACCCCTCGTGGGTTCTCAGTTGCTCTTGAGGCGGGTTCCTCCGTTCGCTCGGGCCTGTTTCATCCGGTAGGAGTCGCCGTCGGTGACGACGGTGTGGCGGTGGTGCAGGAGTCGATCAAGCATGCTGACCGCGGTGGTGTGCTCGGGCAGGAACCGTCCCCAGGACTCAAAGGGCCAGTGGGACGCGATCCCGAGGGATCGGCGTTCGTAGGCAGCCGCAACGAATCGGAACAGCAGTTGTGCGCCGGTGTCGTCCAGCGGGGCGAACCCGAGCTCGTCGACCAGGACGAGGTCGTTGCGTAGCAGGTTCTCGATGACCTTCCCGACGGAGTTGTCGGCCAGTCCGCGGTAGAGCGTCTCGACGAGCTCGGCGGCGGTGAAGTACCGGACCCGATGCCCCTGCTCGACGGCGGCGATCCCGAGCGCGATCAGGGTGTGGGACTTGCCTGTGCCGGCGGGCCCGATCATGCACACGTTCTCAGCGGCCCGGATCCACTCCAGTGACGACAGGTAGTCGAACGTCGCGGGTGGGATCGAGGATGCGGCGACGTCGAACTCCTCGAGCGTCTTGGTGACCGGGAAGCTTGCTTGCCGCATCCGGGTGCGGACGTTCGACTCATCACGTGAGGCGATCTCGGCTTCGATGAGGGTGCGCAGGAACTCCTCGGGCTTCCACCGTTGCGTCTTCGCGGTGACCAGCAGCTCGGGTGCCAGCCTGCGCATCGCAGCCATCTTGAGCCTCTTCAGGCCATCGTTGAGGTCGGCCGGCAGCGGCGGCGGGGCGGCCGCGGTCACGACACATCACCCCCGTCCACACTCGTCGCGACGTCGGCGTTGAGCCGGTAGGCGTCCAGCGGCCGGGTCGGGACGGTGGGCAGGGTCATCACCAGTGCCTGCCCGGCTGGGGTGGGTCGGGGTGCGTGTCCGTTGGTGGCCAGGATCGACCGGACGTCGTCGGCTCGCCATCGGCCGAACGCGACCGCGCGTTCCAGGGCGGCGACCAGCGCGTCGTGGCCGTGGGCGGCACCCAGGTCCAGCACGGTGGCGATCTCGGTGTTGAGCTTGGTGACACCGGCCGCGGCGGCCCCGACCAGGAACTGCTCGGCCACTGGACCCATGGCCAGGAACTGCTTCTCGGCCACGGTCCGGCCCCGGGCCCGACGCTGGGGTGTGGCCGGTCGGGGCCGGTCGTAGTGGGCGTCGTCGATGCTGGTCTCACCCGGCGCCACCACCCCGTGCTCGGCATGGACTTCAGCGGTGATCGGCTCGATCACCCGCAGCATCCGGTCGCGTTCGTCGACCAGCACCGTCACCACCCGCCCGATCAGCGCGTTGGGCACCGAGTAGCGGGCAGACCCGAACCGGATGCAGGAGAGCTTGTCCACCTTCCTGGTGATCGGCGCCGGACCCACCTCCAGCCGCAGCGACGGCAGCTCGGCCAGCAGGCCACGCTCGGTGACCAGCCGCTCGGCCGGGATCGCGTGAATCTCGCTGTGCCGGCGGCCATTGACCTCCGTGCACCAGGCTCGCGCGCGGGTGTTCAGTCCGGCATAGCCGCCCGCCCACACGGTCGCGTCGTCCTCAAGCCTCAAGGGGACGAGGAGGTCGTCCTTGGCGTAGCCGACGAGGTTCTCCACGATGCCCTTGGATTCCGGATCGCTCGCGTGGCAGAAGTCGGGCCGGAACCGGTAGTGGGCGGCGAACCGGACGTAGTCCGGGGCCGGGACGACCACGTTGGCGACCACGTTGCCCTTCAGACAGGCCATCCGGTCGGCCAGCACCAGCTTGGGGACCCCGCCCAACTCCTCGAAGCACTCCGCCAGCAGCCCCAGCGTCGTGGTCTGCTGCTCATCGGGTGCGAACCGGACGAACCGGTAGCGCGACCAGGCCAGCACCGCACAGAACACGTGCACCCGACGCCCGGCGACGATCTCGGTGCCCCAGTCGACCGCGAGGACCTCGCCCGGGGTCCACACCGCCGGACGCCGGCCGTTGGCACGAGCCTGCCCGATGCGCCACTGGCGCTTCGCGTCCGCGACCAGCCACCGAAAGTTGCGGTCGGACCCCTCATAGCCGGCCGCCCGCGCCGCCGGCAGCAGCCGCTTCGCACTGATCCTCCCGGCGGTGTCGTTGACCTTCTCAGCGACCAGGTGCGCGACCGAGTCGTAGTTGCGACCCCGATCGGCCCGCGGTGCCGGGGGCTCGCCCCTGCTGCTGGCCTGGTGGGCCGCGATGACCCGCCTGACGGTCTTGTGGGTCGTGCCGCACAACTCGGCCGCTCCCCGGTAAGTGCCCACCTCGCGGTAGGCCGAAATGATGTCCATTCGTTCTCTCTCGTTCTTCAATGAAGACCCCTGCGTGGTGACGACGGCTGACTAGACATCGCCACCGTCACCACGCAGGGCCCTCACGAGCCGTTACAACACGCGAAGAACGAGGAGCGGGGACTTTTACTTGGCCATCACCGGGGACCCGACATGGCCACCAGTGGGGACCGCTACCTGGCCACCAGTGGGGACTTTTTCATGGCCACGGACAGCCTGGCAGGCACTGTGCGGCAAGTCTCGCCGTTGCAGCGGTCGGTCGGCGCGAT
>CAZDAO010000608.1:0-2693 GCA_964503015.1 uncultured Nocardioides sp.
CAAGCCCTCGCAGGGGATGAGTGTCAGCCCACGGGCTGAAGGCGTTCGTCTCTTACCGGCTCAGCATCCGCGGGCTGTGCAGGCAACCGCAGGCGCTTGAGCAGGAGCGCGTTGACCGCGACCAGGAAGCTGGACCCGGACATCGACAAGGCGGCAACCTCCGGTCGGAGCACCAGCCCGAAGGCGGGCTCGAACACGCCCGCCGCGATCGGTAGGGCGATCGCGTTGTAGCCCACCGCCCAGCCGAGGTTCTGGCGCATCTTGCGCAGCGTGCCCCGGCCGATCGTCAGCGCCACTGGGACGTCCAGCGGGTCGGACCGCATGAGCACGACGTCTGCAGCCTCGATCGCGACGTCAGTGCCCGCGCCCACGGCGATGCCGACATCGGCCTGTACCAGCGAGGGAGAGTCATTGACGCCGTCGCCCACCATCGCGACGGTGCGTCCCTGAGCCTGCAGCTGCTGGACCTGGTGCGCCTTGTCCTCGGGCAGCACCTCGGCGATGACGTCGTCGATCCCCAGCTCCTCGGCGATCCGCTCGGCCGTTGCCCGGTTGTCACCGGTCAGCATGGCCACCCTGATGCCCGCCTGGTGGAGCGCGGCGATAGCCGCGGCGGAGGTCTCACGGACCGCGTCGGCAATGCCGATCACGGCGACGGCTCGGCCGTCGACGGCGACGAACACCGCTGTGCGGCCTCCGGAGGCGATCTCGTCGCGCCGCGCGCCTAGTTCGCCGATCGTGACGCCTTCGGACTCCATCAGGCGTCGGTTGCCGATGGCGACCTGGTGGCCGTCGACCTCGGCGAGGGCGCCGATGCCGGTGACGTTGCGGAAGCGGGTGGCGCGCAGCCGCGGGACGTCGGTGGCGTCGACGTATCGCACGACGGCGTCTGCGAGCGGGTGCTCGGACTCGCGTTCGAGTGCGCCGGCGAGGGCCAGCACCCGGTCGTGATCGAAGTCGTCGACCACCACCTCGGTGACCTCGGGCTCTCCCTTGGTGAGGGTGCCGGTCTTGTCGAACACGACGGTGTCGATGCGGGCGGAGGACTCGATCGCGGTGGCGTTCTTGAACAGGATTCCGCGCTTCGCCCCGAGACCGGAGCCGACCATGATCGCTGTCGGCGTGGCCAGACCGAGGGCGTCGGGGCAGGTGATGACGACGACGGTGATGGCGAACAGCAGGGCGGTCTGCACGCTGGCGCCTGCCGCGAGCCAGACCAGGAAGGTGCCGACTCCTCCGACGAGGGCGACGAGGACCAGCCAGAACGCGGCCTTGTCGGCGAGCCGCTGTCCGGGGGCCTTGGAGTTCTGTGCCTGCTGCACCAGGGCGACGATCTGGGCCAGGGAGGTGTCGGAGCCCACCTTGGTGGCGCGCACTCGAAGCGTGCCGCTGGCGTTGACGGTGGCGCCGATGACCTGGTCGCCGGGTGCCTTGTGCACCGGGAGGCTCTCGCCGGTGACCATGGACTCGTCGACCTCCGACTCGCCTTCTTCCACGGTGCCGTCGGTGGCGATCTTCGCCCCGGGCCGCACCAGGAGCAGGTCGTCGACCTGGACCTCGGAGGTGGGCAGCTCGACGGGCTCACTGTCCCGGAGCACGGTCGCCATCGGCGGGGCCAGGTCCAACAAGGTGCGGATGGCGTCGTTGGCGCCGCCTCGCGCCCGCATCTCGAACCAGTGGCCGAGCAGCACGAACGCGGTGAGCATGACCGCGGCCTCGTAGAAGACCTCGCCGCCGCCGGTGAGGGTGACCCCCAGGGAGTAGAGCCAGCCGGCGCCGACTGCTACGGCTACCAGCACCATCATGTCCAAGGTCCTGGCGCGAAGTGCCCGCCAGGCACCGTCGAAGAAGATCCAGGCGGAGTAGAAGATGACCGGCAGTGACAGGATCAGGGTGAGGATGTCGTCGCGCATCCCGAACGGAGCGGCCGCATCGAAGCCGAGCATGTCGCGCCCCATCGGGGAGTAGAGCGAGATGGGTACGGCGAGCAGCAGGGCGACCAGGAACCGGTTGCGCATGTCTCGCACCATGTCGGCCATCGACATCGAGCCGTGTCCGCCGTGGCCCATCGCGTCGTGCGGTGACGAGACAGGCGAAGGCGGGCCTTTGTGCTCGTCATGGCCGGCATGTTGCTCGTGACTGCTACGCACGGCCTGCTGAGCGTGGGCGTGATGATCATGGTTTGGTTCGAGCATCGGGTCGCATACGTGGCTGGGAACGGACTGTCCTGCGCAGTGGAAGCCGCACTCCCGGACCCAGTCCCGCAGCTCGCTGATGCTGGTGCGTTTCGGGTCGTAGGTGACGGTGGCGGTTTGGGCGACCGGGTTGGCGTCGACGGTGAGCACGCCGCGTTGCCGCGACAGCAGGGCCTCGGCGACGTTCTTGCTGGTCGCCCACTGGACCCCGGAGACCTCGAGGACAGCGGTGGCCGCGCCGTCACGGCGCGCGTCGTGGGCGTGGCGACCGGCGGGGTGCTGGTGCGTGGTCATCGTCCTGCCTCCACCTTGGAAGGGTTGGTCCTGGTCGAGTCGTGATCCAGGTGCGGTGTCTCGGTTGATTGCGTGGAGACCGCCTGGAACCGGCGAAGCCGCAGGCTGTTGGACACCACGAACACCGAGGAGAACGCCATCGCGGCGCCGGCGATCAGCGGGTTCAGTAGCCCTAAAGCCGCCAGGGGGAGGGCCGAGACGTTG
>CAZDAO010000609.1:0-2689 GCA_964503015.1 uncultured Nocardioides sp.
CTCACCGGTCTTCATCTCGGCGATGTTGCCGAGGTGCAGCGCGGCGGCGCCCATGATCTGCACGTCGAAGGGACGCATGCCCAGCACGCGCTTGCTCGCCTCGCGCACGGTGGCGAACGCCTCCGGCATGAGGTCGTCGAGGGTCTCCCCGTTGGCCAGGCGCTCCCGGAACTCGGCCGTCATGCCGCGCAGCTCGTCGTCGGTCATCGCGACGAAGTCGTCCTCGATGGCGTTGACGGCCTTGGAGATGGCTTCGAGCTCGCGGAGGATCTTGCCCTCGCCGATGCGGAGCAGCTTGTCGATGATGGCAGGCACGAGTGGTAACTGTACCTACCGGGCCAACGGGGCACCCAATGCGTGGGCGAGCGGCCCGGCGAGGTCGCCGCGGGCGCCGACCACCACGTCGTCGAGCCCCAGCCAGCCGGCCAGCCGGCGCAGCTCGACGGCCAGCTCCTCCGCCGTCGAGGCGGGGGCGTGCGCCTCGGCGAACGCGCCGGGGACGAGGAGCACCCCGGCGGCGCGGTCGGCCTTGAGGTCGACGCGGGCCACCAGCCGGTCGCCCAGCAGGAACGGCAGGACGTAGTAGCCGTGGAGCCGCTTGTCGGCGGGCACGTAGATCTCGATGCGGTAGAAGAAGTCGAACAGCGCCTCGAGACGATCACGCTCCCACACGACCGGGTCGAAGGGGCTGAGCAGCGTGCGCGCGGCGACCTTGCGTGGCAGGCGGGCGTCACGGTGCAACCACACGGGGCGCTTCCAGCCCCGCACGGAGACCGGCACCAGCTCGCCCTCCTCGACCAGCTGGTCGATGGCGACCTTGGCGCTGGCCTTGCCCGGGGCGGGCTGCAGGCGGAGGCGGTAGTAGTCGGCCAGGCACGCGGCGCTCGCGACGCCGTGGGACCGCGCGGCGCGGCGGACGAGCTCGGTGACGGCCTCCTGGGCCGTCGGGGTGGGCGCCGCGAGCACCGCGGGCGGCAGCACCCGCTCGGTGAGGTCGTAGAGGACCTCGAACTGGCTGGTGCGTCCGGCGATGGCGACGTCGCCGACGAGGAAGAGGTAGTCGAGGACCTTGCGCGCCTCCGACCAGTTCCAGCCCCAGTGCTCCTTGGTGCGGGGGCCGGTGCTGAACTCCTCCTCGAGGTGCCGGGCGGTCACCGGTCCACGGTCGCGGACGGCGTCGAGCACCCGTGGCTCGAGGGTGGGGTCGGCGGTGAACCCCCACTTGCCGCGCTCGGCGCGGTAGTGGTCCATCCGGTGCCGCATCAGCGGCCACAGCTCGACCGGCATGAGCGCCTGCACGTGCGCCCAGTACTCCACGACCCGGCGGGGCCGGCGCTCGGAGGCCCGACGCAGCAGGTCGACGTCGTAGGGGCCCATGCGGGAGTAGAGCGGCATGTAGTGGGCGCGCTGGAGGACGTTGACCGAGTCGACCTGCAGCACCCCGGTGCGTGCGACCGTGCGGTCGAACGTCTTCATCGACGGGGTCGCGTGGGGCCGGTCGGTGAACCCCTGGGCGGCGAGCGCGATGCGGCGCGCCTGGAGCTGGGTGAGGGTCTCCGTCACGGGTGGCACTCAACCAGAGACGTACGACAGCTAGGGCAGGTCCAGCAGCTTCTCGCGCATGGCGTACATGACGGCCTCCATGCGGGAGTGGAGCTGGAGCTTCTCCAGGATGTTGCGGACGTGGTTCTTCACGGTGTTCTCGGAGATGAACAGCTCCTTGGCGACCTCGCGGTTGTTCAGCCCCTTGGCCACCAGGCGCAGCACCTCGAGCTCGCGGTCGGTGAGCCGCAGTGCCGGGCCCTGCTCACGCTCGGGCTTGGACATCTGCTTGAACTCGTCGATGAGCTTGACCGCCATCGAGGGGCTGATCAGGGACTGGCCCTCGTTGACCACGCGGATCGCCTGCGCGACCTCCTCGATCGAGGAGTCCTTGAGGAGGTAGCCCGAGGCGCCGTTCTTGACCGACTCGTAGAGGTCGGCCTCCTCGTCGGAGACGGTGAGCATGATGATCTTGGCGGCCGGGACCGCCTCCTTGATCGCGCGGCACGCCTCGACGCCCGTACGGCGCGGCATGCGGACGTCGAGCAGGATGACGTCGGGGGCGGTCTTCACCGCGAGGTCGGTGGCGGTGACGCCGTCGGCGGCCTCGCCGACCACCTCGATGTCGGTGTCGCCACCGAGCAGCATGATCAAGCCGCGGCGGAAGAGCTCCTGGTCGTCGACCACCAGGACGCGGACGGGTTCGCTGCTGTGTGCCTCGGTCACGCGCGCATCATGTCATGCGCGCGTGACCTGCGTCGCTGCACAACCATTCGTGGGGGTGGGGCAGTCAGTCGACGTCGAGGGAGATCACGCCGTAGTCGTAGCCGCGGCGGCGGTAGACCACCGACGGGCGCTCGCTCTCCTTGTCGACGAAGAGATAGAAGTCGTGGCCCACCAACTCCATCTCGTAGAGGGCCGTGTCGAGGGTCATCGGGCTGGCGCTGTGGGACTTCTCGCGCACCACGAGCGGACCGTCGCCGGTCACGGTGATCGGGCCGACCTTGCGCTCGATGACCTCGTCCTCGTCGCCGGAGTCGTCGACCTGCGGCATCCCGGCGAGGGCCTCGCCGACACCCACGTGCGCGTTGCGGCCCTTGTGGACCCGGCGGCGGTCGGCCGCACGGCGCATCTGCGCCTGCATCTT
>CAZDAO010000610.1:0-2668 GCA_964503015.1 uncultured Nocardioides sp.
GCCGCACCGACGTCGACCACATCGTCGCCTACGACCACCACGCCGACGCCGAGGGCCGACCACAACCCGGCCCCACCACCAGCAGCAACCTGGCGTGCCTGTGCCGCTCCCACCATCGGTTGAAGACCCACACCGCCTGGCGCTACACGATGGTGAGTCCCGGGGTGTTCGAGTGGACCAGCCCCCACGGCCACCACTACCTCCGCGACCACACCGGCACCCGCGCCATCGACGACACCGCGCCACCCGACCGACCATGACCCCGCCCCGCACCCCACCAGTCACCACGACGGCGGGGCCACAGCCACGTCCGGAGGTCGCCGCACCGTGGTCGCGGCGCCCGCCTGGCGCGGCCGCATGGAAGCCAGTCCGCCCGACGATCCAGCGGCGAGGCGGCGCGCCGGGATCGTGCGCCATCGCCGGGCCGGGAGCAGGCGGGTGCGAGGATCCGGCCTATGAGCATGGACGGGGGGATCGAGCAGGCCACGCCGCCGTTGCCGACCGAGATCGCGGTCCTGGCGTGGGCGTCCTTGGCGGGGCAGGTCGTGGTGCTGGCGGATCGCGGGGCGAACCAGGCCAACGCCATCTCGCTGCTCGTCTCGATGGCGCTCGGCGCGCTGCTCGTCGGCTACGTCTCGGCGGGCGTGGTTCGCGCGCGGCCGATCCGTGTCGCGCTCGCCTGGATCGTTCTGGTGATGTCGCTGGTCGCCGAGACCGTCGGGCTGGCGTACGTCGACGGGTTCGAGGAGGGCGTGGTCGGTCTGGCCTCCCTGGCGACCACGGTGGTCTCCCTCGCGGCGCTCTACCGGTTCGGGCGCACGCGCTGGTACGCCTGGCAGCGGACCCGCCCGTCGACCCACCTGGGTGCACCGATCCGCGGGCTCGTCGCGATCGGGGTGCTCGTCGGGGTGCTCGGCGGCGTCGTGGGGGTCCCGGAGGACGCGGAGACCGGGGTCGACATGACGGTCCGGGTCGCCGAGAAGTGACCTGGCCGGCGCCCTCTACGTCACAGCCGCTTGTCGTAGAACACCCGGGTGAAGCCGTGCTCGGTGGTGCGGTGGGTCTCGACGTAGCCGATGCGCTCGTAGAGCGCCTGGTTCTCGACCATCGTCTCGTGGGTGTAGAGCCGGATCCGGTGCAGGTCGTGGGCGCGCGTGCGGGCCTCGGCCAGCTCGAGGAGCGAGCGCCCGACACCCCGGCCGTGGTGCGGCGGCGGCACCGCGACGTTCTCGAGCAGCATCGCATCGGGCTCGGGCACGAGCAGCAGGAGCCCGACCACCTCGCCGTCCTCGACCGCGACCCACGCCTCTGAGTCCTCGACGGCACCGGCGTAGTCGGTCTCCATCGGCCCGGGACGCAGGCCGCCCATCCGCGCGACGTAGGGCGAGTACGCCGCCTCGGCGATGCGCTGCAGGGCGGGCACGTCGGCTGCGGTGGCTCGACGCACGTCCATGGCGGCCAGCCTAGAACCGCCGAAGAACTTGTCATCACCCACGGCGTTCCTTCGGCAGATGTCGCCAGTGAGGGTGTGTGATGTGGCGCACTAGTTTGTGGCTTCTCGGGTAACCACCCCTGTGAGATCTGGAGGCCTGCTCATGTCGATGTTCAAGTGGGACGTGGTCGATCCCGCTCCCGGCGAGGCGGTGCTCCCGCACCAGCGCCTGCCGTGGGGCAAGACGATCGGCCTCGGCGCCCAGCACGTGGTCGCCATGTTCGGCGCCACCTTCGTGTTCCCGCTGGTGATGGGGCTCGACGCCAACCTCGCCATCATGTTCTCGGGCCTGTGCACGATCCTGTTCCTGCTCATCGTGCAGAACCGCGTGCCCAGCTACCTCGGCACCAGCGCCTCCTTCGTCGCGTCCGTCGCCGCGATCCGTGCCCTCGACGAGGGCAACGACTCGTCGTACGTCACCGGTGCGATCCTGGTCGGCGGCCTCGTGCTCGCCGCGGTCGGCGTGCTGGTGCACTTCGCCGGCGCGGAGCTGATCCACAAGATCCTGCCGCCGGCCGTCACCGGCGCCGTGGTCATGCTGATCGGCTTCAACCTCGCACCCGTCGTCGCCGGCATCTACTGGCCGCAGGACCAGTGGATCGCCCTGCTCACCGCGGCGTTCATGGTCTTCGCGGCCGTCGTGCTGCCGGGCTTCTGGTCGCGCATCGCTGTCTTCCTCGCGCTGATCTTCGGCTACGTCCTCTCCTACCTCGCCGACCTCGTCTTCGGTCCGATCACGTCCGTGCTGGGCGGCGCCACCGAGGCCACCGAGCACGACCGCGTGTCCTGGGCCGGTGTCCAGGCCGCCGACTGGATCGGCCTGCCGAGCGGCACCCTGGCCGACGGCGTGTCCGTGGTCCACGGTCCGTCCTTCTCGCTGACCGCGATCCTGCTGGTCCTCCCGGGCGTCATCGCCCTCGTCGCCGAGAACACCGGCCACGTCAAGGCCGTCGCCGAGATGACCGGCGAGAACCTCGACCCCTACATGGGTCGCGCGATCGGCGCCGACGGCGTCGCGACCGCGTTCGCCAGTGCCTTCGGCGGCTCGCCGACCACGACGTACGCCGAGAACATCGGCGTCATGGGTGCCACCCGGGTCTACTCCTCGGCCGCCTACTACGCCGCCGCGGTGGTGGCGATCCTGCTCGGGCTGTGCCCGAAGTTCGGGGCGATCGT
>CAZDAO010000611.1:0-2664 GCA_964503015.1 uncultured Nocardioides sp.
GAGGCCGTAGTCGGACAGCGAGATCGCGTTGGCGTTGAACGTGTTGGTCTCGATGATGTCGGCGCCGGCCCGGAGGTACTCCTCGTGGATGGTCCGGATCACCTGCGGCTGGGTGATGGTGAGCAGGTCGTTGTTGCCGACCAGGTCGCTGGGGTGGTCGGCGAAGCGCTCACCGCGGTAGCCGGCCTCGTCCGGGCGGTCGCGCTGGATCGCCGTGCCCATCGCTCCGTCCAGCACCATGATCCGCTCACGGAGGATCGACGTCAGGGCGTCGGTGGCGTCGGGACGGTGCTGCGGGTTCACGGTGGGGCCTCTCTCGATGGCTCGCTCGACGGCTCTCTCGACGTTCTCTCAACGGTGCAGACAGCCAGACTAGGAACCTCGTCCGACAGGCGGACGCGGTTTCCACATCGTGGCACCGCGGGAGACGAGCGTGAAATCACCACGGCTGGCTAGGCTGGACCGGTGATCGAGTTCGACGACGTGCAGGGTCTGGTCTCCCCGGTGGTGATCGCCGCCTTCGAGGGGTGGAACGACGCCGCCGACGCGGCCTCCGGCCTGGTCGACCACCTGCTCGAGCAGTGGAAGGCCGAGATCATCGGTGCGGTCGACCCCGAGGAGTTCTACGACTTCCAGGTCAACCGCCCCGTGATCGGCACCGACGCCAAGGGACACCGCAGGCTCACCTGGCCCACCACGCGCATCGCCGTCGCCCGCCCGGCCGAGCTCGACCGCGACGTGATCCTGGTCCGCGGCATCGAGCCCAACATGAAGTGGCGGCAGTTCTGCGCGGAGCTGCTGGCAGCCTGCGACGACCTCGGCGCGGAGCTTGTGGTGACGCTCGGCGCCCTGCTCGCCGACACCCCGCACACCAGGCCCATCCCGGTCAGCGGCACGGCGAGCGAGCCGGAGCTCGTCGACCGCCTCGACCTCGAGCAGTCGAGCTACGAGGGCCCGACCGGCATCGTGGGGGTCTTCAACGACGCCTGCATCCAGCTCGACATCCCGTCCGTCTCCTACTGGGCCGCAGTCCCCCACTACGTCGCGCAGCCGCCGTGCCCCAAGGCCACGCTCGCGTTGCTCGGCCAGCTCGAGGAGCTGCTCCAGGCGCCGATGCCGCTCGGCGACCTGCCCGAGGACGCCAAGGCGTGGGAGCGCGGCGTCGACGAGCTCGCCGCGGAGGACGAGGACGTCGCCGACTACGTCCGGGCGCTCGAGGAGACGCGCGACACGACGGACCTCCCCGAGGCCTCGGGCGAGGCCATCGCGCGCGAGTTCGAGCGCTACCTCAAGCGGCGCGACACCGACTGACGGGTCGCCGCGTCCTGGGTCGAGCGGACCAACGGCCGCTCAACGGCCGCCGTGGCGTACGTCCAGCGTCCGGTTGTCCGCTCGAGCGACCAGGTGGACGCTCGACGCGTACGTCACAGGGAGAGGCCGAGCGCCGCGTCGAGGAGCCGGTGGACGGTCGCGGCCGCCTCGTGGTCGGACGTGTCGGCCAGTCCGGTCGTGCCGAGCGTGGCGTCCACCCACTCCTGCACCGTCGCGACGGCGGTGGGGGCGTCGAGGTCGTCGGCGAGCGCCGCCAGCACCCGCTCGACCACCGGGGCGGAGTCGGCGCCGTGCCCCAGCGCCAGCGCGCGTCGCCAGTCCGCCAGGGTGTCGACGGCGTCCCACAGCTGGTCGTCGGTCCACTCCCAGTCGCTGCGGTAGTGGTGGCGCAGCAGCACCAGCCGGATCGCCATCGGGTCGACGTCGCTCATCCGGAGCGCGGAGACGAACACCAGGTTGCCCTTGGACTTCGACATCTTCTCGCCGTCGTAGGCGACCATGCCCGCGTGGGCGTAGGCCCGGGCGAACCGCTCACCGGGGTGCGCCACCTGGCCGTGGCCGGCCGACATCTCGTGGTGCGGGAAGACGAGGTCGCTGCCCCCGGCCTGGACGTCGAAGGTGGTGCCGAGGTGCTCCAGCGCGATCGCGGTGCACTCGACGTGCCACCCGGGTCGGCCGGGACCGAACGGGCTGTCCCACGACGGCTCCCCCGGGCGCTCGGCGCGCCACAGCAGGCAGTCGAGGGGGTCCTTCTTGCCCTCGCGGTCGGGGTCGCCCCCGCGCTCGGGGAAGATCGTGAGCATCGTGGCGCGGTCGAGGCCGGAGACCTCCCCGAACGCGGAGTCGGCGGTTACCGAGAAGTAGAGGTCGTCCTCGACGCGGTAGACCGCGCCCGCCTCGTCGAGGCGCTGGATCAGTGCGACCACCTGCGGGATCGACTCCACCGCGCCGATGTAGTGCGCGGGCGGCAGCACGCGCAGGGCCTCCATGTCCTCGCGGAACAGCTGCGTCTCGCGCTGGGCGAGCTCGGCCCAGTCGACCTTGACCTTCTCGGCGCGCTCCAGCAGCGGGTCGTCGACGTCGGTGACGTTCTGGACGTACGTCACGTCGTGGCCGGCGCTGCGCCAGGCACGGTTGAGCAGGTCGAAGGCGACGTAGGTCGCGGCGTGGCCCATGTGCGTGGCGTCGTAGGGGGTGATCCCGCAGACGTACATCCGCGCCGGACCCTCGGGCCGGGTCGCCACGAGCCCGTTGCTCGCGGTGTCGTGCACCCGCACCGCGGGGCCCGTCACGGGGAGTCGGGGAACGTCGGGGGACGACCAGGCACGCATG
>CAZDAO010000612.1:0-2659 GCA_964503015.1 uncultured Nocardioides sp.
GAGGGGGTCAGTTTTCAACCGACGGAAAGGGGTCAGTTTTCGACCGCCGTTGACACGCTACACCTGTGAGAATAACCTCGAGCGAGCGGCATGCCTCGGGTGCGGCATCCACGACTGATTGTTCGCGATGCCTGGTTGCCGCGCCCGACTCGACTCCGGACGCCGAGGGGCACGGACAATCGCACGGTCATTCGGCTCCACGCCAGAGTCTGCATGTTGGCGTCCCATCCGTGTGTGATGGGGCGCCCGCAGTTCAAAGCCAAAGTGCACGCACGACTGATGGGACAACGTCGAATCGGCGATTGCGGAGAAAATTCGACTCTGAGGGTTACGAATCGTAACGTTACACAATATGCTGGACAGCATGAGTTCACCGATCCGAGTCACCGTGTGGGGCGAGAACTTCCACGAGCGCAACGAGCCTGAACGCGAAGCCATGGCCGAGCGCTACCCCAAGGGGATGCACGGCGCCATCGCCGCTGGACTGACCGAGGTCTTGGGCGGGAACGTCCAAGTTCGCATCGCCACTCAGGACCAGCCTGAGCACGGGCTGACCGCGGAGATCCTCGACCAGACAGACGTCCTCACCTGGTGGGGACACGAGATCCACGACGACGTCACGGACGAGGTCGTCGAGCGCGTCTACGACCGGGTGCTCGGCGGCATGGGGCTCCTGGTGCTCCACGCCGGGCACTTCTCCAAGATCTTCAAGAAGTTGATGGGCACGACCTGCTCGCTCGCATGGCGTAACGCCGCAGACACCGAACTCGTCTGGACGGTGTCGCCGACACACGCCATCGCGGCCGGCGTACCGCAACCCATCGTGATCCCCGAGCAAGAGATGTACGGAGAGTTCTTCGACATTCCTCAGCCCGACGAGCTCGTATTCGTCTCCAGCTTCAACGGAGGAGAGGTCTTCAGGTCGGGCTGTTGCTGGCGACGCGGCAAGGGACGCATCTTCTACTTCTCACCGGGCGATCAGGACTACCCCGTCTACAACCACCCCGACGTCAGGCGCGTATTGGCCAATGGGGTTCAGTGGGCCGCCCCCGCAGTCGGCGCAAACATCGTTCCCCCGGCTGTGTCCCACAACCCGATTCCGTGGTTCACGAATGTCCTCGACGACGCACTCGATCGGAACGAGGCGTCAGCATGAGTGGCCAGGCGGTGCTGCGTGCGGGAGTGATCGGCCTCGGTTGGGCAGGGCAGCGACACATGGCCGCCTATGACGATGTCGACGGAGTCGAACTGGTCGGCATTGCCGGCAAGGAAACGTCCCATCTGGCCGAACTCGGCGACCAGTATGCGGTGCAACACCGGTGCACCGACTGGGAGGACCTGATCGCCGCCGCCGATCTGGACGTGGTCAGCGTCGCAGCGCCCACCCACCTGCACGCCCCGATCGCCATCAGCGCCCTCAACGCTGGCGTGCACGTGCTGTCGGAGAAGCCGATGGCTGAAAACGCAGAGGCCGCCGCCAGCATGGCCGCCGCGGCCAAGGCCAACGACCGAGTCCTGGACGTCTCCTTCAACCACCGGATGCGCGGCGACATCCAGACTCTCAAGAAGGTGATCGACAGCGGCGCCCTCGGCAAGATCTACTACGCCAAGACGGGCTGGCTCCGACGAGAAGGCATCCCCGGGCTCGGCAGCTGGTTCACCCAAGCCGCTACCGGGGGCGGCGGCACCTTGATGGACCTCGGGGTGCACATGCTGGACATCGCACTCTTCCTACTCGGCGAACCAGAGGTCGAGGCAGCGAGCGCAGCGACTTACGCCGAATTCGGACCACGTGGCAAGGGCGGGTTCCCCTGGGGTGTCAGCACCGACGCAATTGCCGGTGCCCCCGCCTTCGACGTCGAGGACCTCGCCACTGCGCACCTGCGGCTCAGCGGCGGTGCAAGTCTGCTCCTCGAGTCGAGCTGGGCACTGTGGGTTCCTCGGGACAAGCGGTACGTGACGCTCTACGGGACAGCAGGCAGCGCCGAACTCGAATGGGATGACGCCCCAGACAACACCTATCGCACGCTGTCAGTCTTCACTGAAGTCGAGGGCGTCCCTACCGAAATGAACCTGGCTGACACACCCGACGGCGGCCACCGCGAGTGCATCGTGCAGTTCCTTGACAAGGTCAAGTCAGGACAGTGGTCGGAGCACCGAGGTGACGGGCCGGTGACCCGGGCCGCCGTCGTTGACGCCTGTTACGCCTCCGCGAAAGCTGGCCGCGAGGTAGCCGTGCAGGTGCAACACGGCGCACACGCATGACGCCGGACGAGGCAACACCAGTGCAGAAGACGACGGCGCACCTCGACCGGACGGTAGTCGTGACCGGCGCGCTCGGAGGCATCGGACGGGCAGTGGCGCACTCAGCCGCGGTGGCCGGCTTCGACGTCATCGGCATCGACCGAGAGCGATCAGACGCTGAAGCGATCTGGATCAACGGAGCATATCTCGCCGTCGACGGCGGACTTGCAGGCACGTTCATCGCCGACGGGGTTCGAGTTCGCTCATGGTGATTCCCCATCGTGGGGATCTCGTGTCCGCCGCAGGCCGGCGCGCACGCCACTTGATCACGCCTGCGGCCTGGCGGTAACGGTCAGAGGTGGTCGGCCAGCGTGAGAGCGTCGCCACCTCCTACCACGATGTCACTGGCGCTCGG
>CAZDAO010000613.1:0-2656 GCA_964503015.1 uncultured Nocardioides sp.
GCGTGTCGGCCGGCATCCACGCGCTCGACAACGCCGACAACCTGTCCCCGGGCTCCTACGAGATGCCCGACCAGGTCTGGTACGCCTGGTACAACGGCCGTGCGGACGTCGACGTCGACCCGCGGTGGGTGCGCGCCAGCAGCTGGGCGGGCGAGCGGGTCCACCAGTACGAGGCGCAGACCCTTGCGACCTACGGCGGGGTCGCGCTCACCATCGACCGCAACTTCCTCGAGCTCGACGGCGGCTCGCGGCCCCCGCGCTCGACCCGTGCGTGCGGGCGGGTCGACCTCGACCGCGGCCACCCGCGCCTGAGGCCGGGCAGCCGTGGTGCGCGGGTGGAGGCGTTCCAGTGCCTGCTGCGGAAGTCCGCGCGCTACCGCGGGAAGCTCGATGGGCGGTACGACCGCGACGTCGTGCGCGCGGTGCGCACCTTCCAGCGGCGCAACGACCTGAAGGAGACGGGCCGGGCGGACCGCCGGACGTGGACCGCGCTGTTCGCGGCGGGCTCCTCGCCGCTGACGAAGGTGGGCTCGTCCGGCCAGCCGGCGCTGCGCCTGCAGCGGGCCCTCCGGGCATCCGGGGCCCGGTCGGTGAAGCCGAGCGGCGTGGTCGACGACCGGACCGCCAAGGCCGTGGCCCGCCTGCAGCGCCGGACCGGCCTCGAGCCCACGGGCGTCGTCACCGCGGAGACCTGGGCCGTGCTCCAGACCGGCGGGCGTTGACCGCCAATCACCTGCCTGGGCGGCACGGCGGCCGCTAGTGTTGCGGCCGCGCACCAGCATCCACCAGAGGGGAACGGGCATGGGACTCTTCCAGGCTGTCAGCGGAGCCATCGGCGGGACGCTCGCCGACCAGTGGCTCGACTTCTACGGCGTGCCCGACGGGCTGCCTGCCACGGCCGCGCTGTTCCCGGCTGTCGCCAAGGGCCAGAACGCCGAGCGCGGCAGCAACACCCGCGGCTCCGACGGGGTGATCACCAACGGCTCCAAGATCGTCGTGCCCGAGGGCTACGGCCTGGTGCTGCTCGAGGACGGTGCGTTCACCGGGTTCGCCGCCGAGCCCGGTGGCTACATCTGGGACTCCGACGAGACGACCTCGGAGTCGGTCTTCTCCGGCGGGGGACTGGTCGACTCGATCGTCAAGCAGAGCTGGGAGCGCTTCAAGTTCGGTGGGCGTCCCGGCTCCCAGCAGACCGCGATCTTCGTGGCGCTCAAGGAGCTGCCGAACAACCGGTTCGGCACCCAGTCGGAGATCTACTGGGACGACGCCTTCCTCAACACCCAGGTCGGCGCGATCACCCGAGGCACCTACACGCTGAAAATCACCGATCCGCTGACCTTCATCCGCAACTTCGTCCCCGCCTCCGTGATCGGCGGCCGAGCGGTCTTCGACTTCACCGACATCGACAACCCGGCCGGCGAGCAGCTCTTCAACGAGGTCGTCGGGTCCCTGGCCCCCGCGTTCTCGATGTACACCAACGACCCCGCCAAGGGGAACCGGATCGCACGACTGCAGCAGGACTCCATCGGCTTCGCGCAGTCGCTCTCGGCGGCCGTCGAGGACAACTACCGCTGGCGCACCGACCGCGGTCTCGAGATCGTGAAGACCGCGATCATCTCCATCGAGTACGACGCCACGACCCGTGAGCTGCTCAAGAACGTCCAGCGTGCCGACGCGCTCTCGGGCCAGCGCGGCAACGCCAACCTGCAGGCCTCGGTGGCGGCCGGGTTCGAGAACGCGGGCGAGAACGCCGGTCCCGGTGGCCTGGTCGGGATGGGCATGGCGGCCGGAGGTGCGGGTCTCGGCGGCCTCCAGCAGCCTGTGCAGGAGGCTCCGGCCGCCCCCGCGGCACCGGCCGCCCCGGCCGCCCCCGCGGCCGAGGACCCGATGGCGATGCTCAAGCGCGCCAAGGACATGCTCGACGCGGGCCTCATCACCCAGGAGGACTACGACGCGGTGAAGGCCAAGGCCCTCGGCCTCTGAGGTCCGACGACATGACCCAGGACGCAGCCGGGGGCGCCCAGCCGCCCCGCGACCCCGACGCGCCCGTCTTCGACGGGCCGCCGCTGTCGCTCGAGGAGGAGCTCGCCGCCGCGCGCGCCGAGCCCGAGCCCGGCCCCGACATCGAGACGGTCAACGAGTCCCTGGCCGACGGGGTGAACCGTTGCCCACGCTGTGGCTCGACCGACGTACGCCTGCGCGGGTCGACCGGCATGCTGATCTGCCTGTTCTGCCGGCACGAGTGGCAGGAGGCCCGTGTCGAGGAGGACCTCGGGCTCGGTGAGGGCATCGAGGACCTCCGCGGGACGGTCGTCGCCGGAGGAGCGCGCGAGATCGCCGCCGACGCCGGCGACGTGCTCACCCTGAAGTGCGGCGGGTGCGGGGCGGAGGTCGTCGTCGACACCGCCCACGCGATGAACGCGCGCTGCCACTGGTGCCGGCACACCCTCAACGTCAACCAGCAGCTGCCCAACGGGGCGGTCCCCGACGCGGTGCTGCCGTTCCGCCTCACCCGCGACGAGGCGGTGGAGAAGATCCGTGAGTTCGCCTCGAAGCGGCGGCTGTTCGCCCACCCGCGCTTCAAGGCGGAGTTCGTCCCCGAGAACGTCCTCGGGGTCTACCTGCCGTACCTCGTCATCGACGCCAACGTCCGCAC
>CAZDAO010000614.1:0-2649 GCA_964503015.1 uncultured Nocardioides sp.
CCGTTCGAGGACGTCGCGGACGGCGAGCCGACCGTGGTGCCCGACGAGACGCTGGCCTACACCGACACCGACGTCGAGGACGAGCTCTCCGCCGCCAGCTTCAGCGCCGCCACTCGCGCCACCGACGCCGCGGCGGTCCTCGAGGACGTGCTGACGTTGCAGACCACCATCGAGACCCAGGTGAGCGACGAGGTGCTGGTGACCCTGTCCCAGCAGCACCGCGCGCGCCCCCGCCTCGCCGTCGCCGCGGCCGGGCGCACCGAGGACGCCGTGCGCGCCGAGCTCGCCAAGATCCAGGTCGAGGCGCCGACCGCGGTGACGCTCTCCAGCGACAACGGCCCCCTGGGTGCCACGCTGGTCAACGGGCTCGACCAGCCCGTCACCGTCAAGGTCGTCGCCACCACCGACGGAGAGCTCACGCTGACCGGAGGCGGGGTCCGCGAGCTCGGCCCCCAGGCCCGCAGCGTGGTGCGCTTCGAGGCGCGCACCAGCCAGGCGGGCCTCCACCAGGTCCGGCTCGCGGTCACCACCGAGGACGGCGTGCCGATCGGCTCGGCCGCGGAGCTCCCGATCCGCGCTGCGCGGGTGAGCGCCCTCATCTGGATCGTGATGGCGGCCAGCGCGCTCGTCCTGTTCGGGATGATCGGCTACCGGCTGCCCCGTCAGGTCCGTGCCCGGCGCGCCGAGCGGGCAGCTGCCGCGCAGGCCGAGGCCGACGCGGCCCCTGGCGACGGCGGGACCACCACGACTGCCGCCCCGTCCGCGGACCCCGAGTCCCACGACACCGACGGGAGCCGGGGGACCTCCGCGACCGACGACTCGTCCGCCCGTCCTCACCTGGAGCCGCGGCACCCATGAGCGAGCCGGAGACCGAGCAGCGGATCCTGGCCTCCTCGGCGGTGATGGCCGCCGGCACCGTGTTCTCGCGCGCCTCGGGGTTCGTCCGCAGCGCGCTGCTGGTCGTGGCGCTCGGCGGTGGCCTGCGCGCCGACCTGTTCACGATCGCCAACACGCTGCCGAACATGGTCTACATCCTGCTGGCCGGCGGCATCTTCAACGCGGTCCTCGTCCCGCAGCTGGTGCGCCGGATCAAGGCCGACCCCGACGGCGGCGACGCCTACGCCAGCCGAGTCATCACCCTCTCCGCGCTGTTCCTCGGCCTGGTCACGGTGCTCCTGGTCGTGCTGGCGCCGCTGCTGCTGCGCGTCTACCTCAGCGACCGGCTGCTCGCGCCCGACCGGGTCGCGCACCTCGAGTCGATCGTCGACCTCACCCGCTGGTGCCTGCCGCAGGTGTTCTTCTACGGGATGTACGTCCTGGTCGGTCAGGTGCTCAACGCCCGCGGACGCTTCGGTCCGATGATGTGGGCCCCGATCGCCAACAACATCATCGCGGTGGCCGTCCTGGCCGCCTACCTCCTCGTGTGGGGCCCGGTGGGTGACGGACCTGCGCGCTTCGAGGCGCTGGACAGGTCCCAGGAGATCCTGCTCGGGCTCGGCTCGACCCTCGGCATCGTCGCCCAGTGCCTGGTGCTGGTCCCCTACCTGCGCGCGTCGGGGTTCACCTACCGGCCCCGCTTCGACTTCCGCGACCCCGAGCTGCGGCACACCCTCTCGCTGGGTGTGTGGACCGTGCTGTTCGTCGTCGCCACCCAGACCGCGTACCTCGTCGTGGTCAAGCTCGCGTCGGGCGGCGCGGCCGACGGGGGCGAGGGCACCGGCTACACCGTCTACTCCGCGAGCCTGCTGATCATGATGGTGCCGCACTCGATCGTCACGGTCTCGCTCGCGACCGCGATCCTGCCGCGGCTCTCGTCGTACGCCCACGAGGGCCGGCTGGCCGACCTCGGCAGCACCGTGGGGTCGACACTGCGCACCTCGCTCGCCCTCGTCCTGCCGTTCGCCGTGGTCCTGCCGATCGTGGCCGGCGACGTGGCCGGCTTCGCGTTCGGGTGGGCCGGCGGGGAGGACACCGCGGCCGGCTTCGCGCCGACGCTCGCGCTCTTCGGGCCCGCCCTGGTCTTCTTCACCGTCCACTACTTCATGCTGCGCGGCTTCTACGCGATGGAGATGACCCGGCTGGTGTTCTTCATCCAGCTCGCCGTCTCGGGCACCAACATCGTGGTGGCGACGGCACTCGTGCCCCGCCGTCCGCCCGAGGAGACCGCGCCCATGCTGGTGGTCGCCTACCTCGCGTCGTACGCCGTCGGGGCGGTGGTGAGCTTCGCGCTGCTCCGCCGCACGGTCGGGGGTCTCCAGACGCCGCAGCTGGTGCGGTTCCTGGCCCGGATGCTGATCGTGCTGGCCGCGGCGGGCGCCGCCGCGTGGCTCGTCGAGTGGGCGATGTCGGGCCTGGGCGAGCGTCCCGGTCCGCTGCTCGCCCTGCTCCGCGGCGGGCTCAGCGGCCTCGCGGGGGTGGCGGTCCTCCTCGCGGGAGCCCGGGTGCTGAGGGTCGGCGAGGTGACCTCCCTGGTCGACACCGTCGCGGCGCGGCTGCATCGGGGCTGAGACTCCCTACGATGACCCGAGAGGCACGCACGGAGGACACAGCCGCGAACGTGGGGAACGAGGTGAGCATGTCGACGTCGATGCAGGCCGGCGACGTGCTGGCCGAGCGCTACCGCCTCGACGACCTGCTGGCCGAGAACGG
>CAZDAO010000615.1:0-2648 GCA_964503015.1 uncultured Nocardioides sp.
GGCCGCGCACCAGCGACCTCGACGGCAAGCTCGTCAACGTCTTCCTCAAGTGCGAGGCCAGCCAGGACGGCATGGTCCGGGGCAGGCGCAACGCGATGCTCGACGACTCCGACGTGCACTGGCACCGCCAGATCAAGTCGTGCGTCGGCGGCGTCACGCGGCCGTCACCGGCGACCCCGCGGTCTTCGTCTCGGTCTCCGCCGCCCACCAGGGCCCCGAGGGCGGCGGCCCGGTCGCCGCCATCGTCGACCTGTCCTGAGCGTCCGCGCAGGTTCGTCCACACCCCGTCCGCGGGGCCGGCAGGCAACTGTCGGTCCCGCGTGATGGGGTGTCCTGCATGAACACGACCACCCGCTACCGCCTGGTCCGGCCCGAGCGCGACGTCGTCGTGCCCGAGCTCGACGAGCACCAGCAGCGCGTGGTCGACCACCCGGGCGGGCCGCTGCTCGTGCTCGCCGGTCCCGGCACCGGCAAGACGACCACACTGGTCGAGGCCATCGTCGACCGCATCGAGCACCGCGGCGCGTCCCCCGACTCCGTCCTCGCCCTGACCTTCTCCCGCAAGGCCGCCGAGCAGCTGCGCGACCGCGTCACCGCCCGCGTCGCCCGCACGACGTCCGCCGCGGCGTGCTCGACGTTCCACTCCTTCGCCTACGCGCTCGTCCGGAAGTACGCGCCCGCCGAGCTCTACGAAGGCCCCATCCGGCTGCTCTCGGCGCCCGAGGCCGACGTCGTCCTCCGCGAGCTGCTGCGCGACAACCCCGAGTCCGTGGTGTGGCCCGACGCGCTGCGCCGCGCCGTCGGCACGAGGGGGTTCGTGCGGGAGGTGCAGGCGGTGCTGGCCCGCGCCCGCGAGAAGGGGCTCGACCCCGCCGGGCTCCGCGCGCTCGGCATCGAGCACGACCTGCCCGAGATCATCGCGGCCGGGCTCTTCCTCGAGCAGTACCTCACCGTCCTCGACAGCCTCGGCGCCACCGACTACTCCGACCTCATCCGGCGTGCGGTCATCGAGGCCGAGGCCCACCGCGACGAGCTGCGCGCGACGTACTCCCACGTCTTCGTGGACGAATACCAGGACACCGACCCCGGCCAGGTCGCCCTGCTGCGCGCCATCGCCGGCGACGGCCGGGACCTCACCGTGGTCGGCGACCCGCACCAGTCGATCTACGGCTTCCGAGGCGCCGACGTGCGCGGCATCCTCGACTTCCCGGCGAGCTTCCCGACCAGCGCAGGCACTCCCGCGCCGGTCGTCGTGCTCCGACGCACCCGCCGGTTCGGGGCGCGGATCCTGCTGGGCGCAGGCCGCGTGGCGAGCCGACTCACGCTCACCGGCAGCATCTCCCCGGAGGCACGCGAGGCGTTCCTCGCCCCCGAGGCCGTCCCCGGCCCGCAGGGCGAGGGTCGCGTCGAGGTGATCACCTACGACACCGAGCGCGCGGAGGCCGAGCGGCTGGCCGACCTGCTCCGCCGTGCCCACCTCGAGGACGGCATCGAGTGGGACCGCATGGCCGTGCTGGTCCGCTCCGGACGCACGAGCATCCCGCCGCTGCGCCGGGCACTCGCCGCCTCCGGCGTGCCGGTCGAGGTGGCCTCCGACGACCTGCCGCTGGTGCACGACCCGGCCGTCGTGCCGCTGCTCGACGCCCTGCGCGCCGTCGTCAACCTCGACAACGACGATCCCGACTCGCCCGGCTTCCTCGACCCCGGCCGCATCGAGTCGCTGCTGCTGTCGCCGCTCGGCGGACTCGACGCCTCCGACCTGCGGGCCCTCGTCCGCCGGCTCCGCACGCGCGAGAAGGAGCTGCCCGATGCGAGCGCCCGGCGCACGAGCCGCGAGCTGCTCCGCCTCGCCGTGGTCGAGGAGGGCTTCCTCGACGGGATCGCGGGGCCCGACGTCGAGCGCGCGGTCGCCCTGGCCCGGCTGCTGCGCTCCGGCGCGACCATGCTCGCCGACCGGTCGAGCGTCGAGGACGTGCTCTGGCACTTCTGGTCCCAGACCACGTGGCCGCAACGGCTGCGCCGGCAGGTCGAGCTCGGGGGAGCCGGCGCCCGCCGCGCCCACCGCGACCTCGACGCGATCGTGGCGCTCTTCGACCTCGCCTCGCGCGTGGTCGACCAGCGCGAGCACATCGGCGTGCAGGCCTTCTTCGCCAACGTCGTCGAGCAGCAGCTGCCCGCCGACACGCTCGCCGAGCAGGGCGTGCGCGGCCGGGCCGTCCGGCTCCTCACCGCCCACCGCTCCAAGGGCCTGGAGTGGGACCTCGTCGTGGTCGCCCACGTCCAGCAGGAGGGCTGGCCCGACCTCCGCCGCCGCACGACGCTGCTCGGCGCCGACCGGATCGGCGTCGATGCCGCCGGCCGTCCCGACCTCGTCCCGCCGGTGAGCGCCCGCACGCTGCTGATGGAGGAGCGTCGGCTCTTCTACGTCGCCTGCACCCGCGCCCGTCGGCGGCTCGTGGTGACCGCCGTGAAGTCGCCCGACGACGACGGCGAGCAGCCGTCGCGCTTCCTCGAGGAGCTCGGCGTCGCGATCGCGCACCAGGACGGCCGCCCGCCGCGCCCGCTCTCGCTGGGCGGACTCGTCGCCGAGCTGCGCCGCACCGCCGCCGACCCGGGGGTGTCGCCCGCGCTCCGCGAAGCGGCCGCCC
>CAZDAO010000616.1:0-2645 GCA_964503015.1 uncultured Nocardioides sp.
GCACGCGTCCGGCGTCCCGCACGACCGCACGCGCCAGGAGCTTGCCGAACGTGCCGATGCGCGCGACGGCGTCGCTTCCGTACTTCTCGGTCACGTACCGCACCACGGCCTCACGGCCGCGCACCGAGAAGTCGGTGTCGATGTCGGGCATGCTCTTTCGCCCGGGGTTCAGGAAACGCTCGAAGAGGAGGTCGTGCTCGAGCGGGTCGAGGTCCGTGATCCTCAGCGAGAACGCCACGAGCGAACCGGCGGCCGATCCGCGGCCCGGCCCGACGGCCACGCCGTTGTCGCGCGCCCAGCGGATGTAGTCCCAGACGATGAGGAAGTAGCCCGGGAAGCCCATCTCCTCGATGACCGACAGCTCGAACTGGAGCCGTTCCTCCGCCCCCTCCCGCCACTCGCCGGGCCGGTAGCGACGGTCGAGCCCGTCCCGGCAGAGCCTCTCGAGGTACGACGACTGGGTCTCCCCCTCCGGCACCGGGAACGTGGGGAGCCGGGGGTCGCCCAGGGGAAGGACCAGATCCCGGCACCGCTCGGCGATCTCGAGCGTGGCCGGGATGGCGTCCGGGTACTCGGGCAGCGCGGCCAGCATCTCGTCGGCCGACTTGATGAAGTACTCCTTGGTGTCGAACCGGAACCGGTTGGGGTTCGACAGCAGGTCGCGCGTCTGGATGGCGAGAAGCGCCTCGTGGGAGTCGGCGTCCTGGTGGCAGATGTAGTGCGCGTCGCCGGTGGCGACCATCGTCCTGTGGCGCAAGGCGTTCTGACCTGGACGGGCAAACTCAGCCTGCACTAAAACAGGTGCGAAGGAGTTTTTCCCGCATGGCCACCACCCGAGAACCCACCGCCCTGGACGCCGCTGTCGAGAAGGCCGGGTCCATTTCCGCGCTCGCTCGCCTGATCGGCGTCAAGCATCAGGTCGTGAACCGCTGGGTGCAGAAAGGCTTCGTGCCCCTCGACCGCGCGGTGCAGATCAACCAGGAGTACGGCATCCCGACCCGGGACCTCGTCAACCCTCGGCTCGTGAATGCGCTGTTCGGCACGAATGCCTGATGTCCGACGCGGGGGTGTCACGGATCACGCCACACGTGCGCCTCCTGGAGGCCCCGGCTGAGCTCAGGAAGCTGCAGGCCTGGATCCTGTGGCGCTACGAGCAGGAGCCCAACGAGCCCAAGCCCCGCAAGGTCCCCTACTGGGCCAGCGGACAGAAGCGGTTCGGCCAGAACGGCGGCGCGCTCGACCGCGCCAAGCTGGTCACCTTCGACGCGGCGCGCGAGGCGGCCGCCCGCCGGGGGTTCGACGGGGTCGGCTTCTGCCCTCTGCCGGACTTCGGCATCACCGCCCTGGACTTCGATCACTGCCTGGACGGCAGAGGTCGGCCGCCGCCGGAAGTCCTCAAGGCGATCGACAACACCTACTGCGAGCGATCACCCAGCGGAACCGGCCTGAGGGCCTTCATCCGCGGCTCGCTCGGCAACCACAAGGCCCTGAAGGTCCCGGGCGCGACCTGGGGCTTCGAGACCTTCGCCACCGCCGGCTACGTCACCTTCACCGGCAACGCCTTCTGGACCACCGAGGTCCTGGGGCTCGAGAACACCATCGCCGACGCCGGGCCCGCCGTCTCCGAGCTGTGCGTGCGGTGCTTCGGGTCGGACCGGCCGACGGCCGAGGGCGTCGACCCGCTGGACCTGCACGAGCCGCGGCTCGGCCTGACCGTCGAGCAGATCGAGGCCTACCTCTCCGACCTCGACCCGTCGATGGGCCGCGACCCGTGGATCCGGGTCGGCATGGCCCTGCACCACGAGTGCGACGGCGACGACACCGGGTTCCTGCTGTGGAACGAATGGTCGAGCGGCGGGGCCCAGTACCCGGGCGAGGAGGCGCTGCAGGCCCAGTGGGACAGCTTCACGCGGCGCGCCGGCACCATGCGGCCGGTGACCATGGCCAGCGTCAAGAAGCTGTCCAACGAGGCGCGCAAGGAGAAGGGGCTGGAGCCCCGCACCTTCGACCCGATGGACCGGTTCAAGGAGGACGCGCCGCAGGCGCCGGTGGGCGATCCCGTCGCCACGCCGGAGGGCTTCACCGGCAAGTTCCCGATCGTCTCCGGCTACCATTTCGCCCAGCGCGACCCGCCGGACTGGATCATCAAGGGCGTGCTGCCCAAGGCCGACCTGGGGGTCATGTACGGGGCCTCGGGCTCAGGCAAGTCGTTCGTCGCCCTGGACCTCGCCATGGCCATCGCCCGCGGCGCCGAGTGGCGCGGCCGCCGGGTCAAGCAGATGCGCGTCATGTACCTCGCCGCGGAAGGCGGCGGGGGCGTCGCCATGCGCCTGCGGGCCTATGCCGACCACCACATGCTGCCGCTCGACCGTGCGCCGCTGGGGGTCATGGAGAGCGTCCCGAACCTGATGGACATCGAGGACGTCGCCGAGATCGTGGACGCCGTCCGCAGCGCCGGCGGCGTGGACCTGATCATCGTCGACACCTTCGCCCAGGTGACCGCCGGGGCCAACGAGAACAGCGGCGAGGACATGGGCAAGGCTATCCGCCACGCCCGCCGGCTGCGGGAGATGACCCGGGCCATGGTCCTGCTGATCCACCACAGCGGCAAGGACGTGGCGCGCGGGGCGCGCGGCTGGTCCGGC
>CAZDAO010000617.1:0-2644 GCA_964503015.1 uncultured Nocardioides sp.
TGACCTTGCGCTCGATGGTGAAGTAGCCCTTCTTGCGGTGCGGGTCGTTGAAGAACGGTCCCCGCGGCGCCTTCCACCGCTTGCGCGCCGCTGCACGGTCCCGCTGCGCCGTCACCGTCGGTGCCGCCGCAGCGGCGTACGACGCGGCGCGCGCGCCGCCGTCCCCGGCAGCGCCCGCAGCAGGCATCGCCACCACCGGCCCTCCCAGCACCAGGCACACGGCGAGCAGGATCAACGACGACCTCGACACGAACACACCTTCCTGCCGCCGACGGCGACATGACATGACCTTCCCCGAGCAGCTCGGGGACACGACCTGGGCGACCGGCCACCACGTGGGCGGAGCCGGCCCTGTCCGTCCGGGGAGACGCCGCCCGCGCCGGAAAAGTTGCCCCGGTGCTCACGGGCGCGGGTGACCCCGGCGGTAGGTGGATGCCACCGCGGGAACGACCTCGATCGCGCGCCCGAGCACGCGAGGACCCGGCCGTGCGCTGCCCCCAGACGTCTCGACTGTATCGTCCGACCCCACCTCCGTCGATTCCCGTCCCAGGAACCGGCGCGCGGGACGCCCGTCGCCGGCTGGGCTCCTCGGACGCCCCGACGCGCTCACGGTGCGCCGATATCGGTGCGCCCGCCGACGGTCACCACACCATCCGTCGCGATCTCGATGGTGGCGTACCCGGTCTGCAGGCCGGTGTCGCGGTCGACGTACTGCAGCTGGACGCTCACGGGCTTCAGGGGTGCCGAGTAGGGGGTGGAGAACCGGTTGAAGGTCGGTCGTTCCTCGACGCCGCCGGAGGTGCCGAGCTGGTTGATGACGGTCCAGGTGGTCTCGTCCCCGTCGGTGTTCCAGATGACCCGCGGGAGCGTGGCGTCGTGCAGGTGCCCGATGTTGACGATCCCGGGCGGCACGTCCGCAATGCCGTCGTCGACCGGGGTGGTCAGGTCGGGCAGCTCCTCGGCGGTCTGGGCAGCCTCGGCGGTGAGCTCGTCGAGCGACTCGAGGCCGAGGTAGGCCGCCGCCGAGCGTGGCTGGTGCAGCAGGGCGACGACGGCGCCCGGATCCTCGTCGTCGACGTAGGCGCGGAGGTCCTCACCCAGCTGGGCCTCCGAGACGCCGGTCTCGTTGACGACCGTGCCGCCGAAGAACGTCTTGAAGGCCGGGTCGTTGGCGGCGACGACCCGGATGCCCGAGACGTCGGCGAGGTCGAAGTCGGGATTCGTGGCACCGGTCCCGGCGAGCTGCTCGAGGGTCGTCGCGGTGTCGTGGTCGCCCTTCACGACGACGGTGGGGACCTCCCCGCTGGCGGCCACCTCCGCCTCGACGAACCCCGCCTCCGCGAGGGTGCCGTTGGAGGTGAGGTCTCCTGAGATCGTCCGCAGCGCGAACGCGTCGACCCCGATCGCCTCGACCAGCGCGTCGTACAGCCCGGTGCGTACCCGGGTGCCGACGTGACTGCCCTGCGGGTCAGCCTCCGCGAGCACGACCAGCTCACCGTCGCGTGGCGAGAGGGCGTCGACCCTGAGCGCGAGCTGACTCGCGAGCGACTGCTCGGCCGTCCGGAGGTAGGCGCGTGTGCGCTCCGCGATGCGCTCGTTGTTCTTCTCGAGGAACGGCTGGACCTGGCGTGCGATCTCCAGCGACTGCGGGCTGCTGAAGGACAGCTCGGGGATGCCGGGCATCGCGTACGCGTCCGAGATCCCGGCGTTGCCGTCCCACCTCGCGAACAACCACGCGGCGCTCGCCCATGACGCCGTGGCGAGTGTCGCGACGGCGATCAGGCCCCCCGCGGCCCTCCTGCGCCGGGACCAGCCGACGGGCAGGGGCGAGCGGGCCCGGAACACGGCGGTCAGGAGCAGCCCGCCGATCAGGAAGACGGCGGCCTCACGCCACACCAGGCCGCGGACCAGCTGGGAGCGCAGCTCGTCGCCGTACGCGCTCGCGATCTGCTCCGGCGCGCTGACGACCGCGGCGTTGGCTCGGACGAACTGGGGGCTGGCGTAGGAGGCCAGGGTCCCGTCTGCCTGCGGCGTGCCCGTCACCCGCACCCGGGCGCCGAAGCCCAGGGCGCCGGTCTGCTCCCAGTACAGGCTGCCCAGCACGCCGGTGTCGAGAACCGAGCGGCCCTGGTGGGTGAGCGTGAGCTCGACCGGCACGGTCCCCAGCCGGTCCTCGATCCGGACCGCCTCCATGGCACGCTCCGCCGCCACCGGAGCGGCCAGCAACGCGGCGAGCGTGCCGTGCACGACGAACGCGGCCAGCACCCGGACGGCCCGACGGGCACCCGTTCGCGCAGTCACGGGACTACTCTCCGACGTACGGCGCACCGCTGCGCGCCGGGCGGCGGCCCCCCGGTCCCCTGGTCCGGAGGGCCGCCTCATTCCCCTGCAGGCTCGACGCGTGCGTCACGCGGCGAGCATCTCACCACCGACGGTCGAGGAAGTACGGCGCCCGGTAGCCGTCCTCCCAGAACGGGGTGTAGCCGAAGTAGGCGTAGACCGGTCGGTAGTCGACGGGGCCGGGCGGAGCCGGGTCGTAGTCGAAACCGGACTCGACGTGCAGGTCGCTGCGCTCCAGCCGCACGTGTGCCCGCACCCGGCTCACCGCGTCCACCGGCACCAGCCGGTGGTGCTCCCCCAGCCC